>NZ_JAGQCR010000171.1:0-7043 GCF_024346295.1 Cyanobium sp. BA20m-14 | reverse complement strand
GCTTGATGGGTTTCCGTGCTTCCGGCCATGGGGCAAGGCCGCCAGTTGGTTTGGGACCTTCTTACCCCTCACCATTCGGGGACTAAATCTCTGCTTGACCCTTGGTCAGTTTTCGGCCGCATGCGTGGGGCTGCTCACCCTGCAATGGCTCCTGCTTCAACGTAAAAGCCACTTCCAGTCGGACTTTGTTGGGCATTAGTCATGATAATACCTCAGATAGCTGTCACATTTGCCCTACCGCTGCTGCTGCCCAAATATCGAAAAGGGCTCTGACTTGGCAGTGGCATTTTGGCTGGGCTCAGCGTTGTTGCCCTATGGCATACCGGGACACAGCCAATCGATTTCCTTGCCAGCTGGCTGGAAATCATGCAGCATTTTACAAACCTAACCTAACCGGAGCACTTAACAAGTCAAGCCTGGGCGAATCACATACTTGCAAAACATCGTTGATCGGCATTCTTGTCGCCATTGCTGGGAGCGTTTACATAGCAGCTATCGATGGAACTTGCTGGAATCAGTGCCATTGCGGGAGCAACACTCTTTTAACATGACTATTACGACAACATCATGCTCTACCCGACGCTACTTTGTTGTTGACTGATTACTTTTAAGCGCCCCACTCTCGGCAATGCGATTCTCTTAATATTGATTACAATTAGCCTATCTGGCCCGGTCTCCCTGTTTCTCGGATTGCCTGGTTATCAACTGTTCCAAGTATTGACATGGCTAACAGCGGGAATAGTGCTGCTCTAGCGCATCACATCTGGCCAAGCAGCTTCTTCCCCGCTGGCTATAGGGCCCCTGCCCTTCACCCCTCCACGCGCCACACCTGATCAGCTGGGGCCCAGTCGCTGAGCTCGGCAGGCTGGAACCAGAGGCCGATCTCGAACTCGGCGGTCTCAGGGGCATCGGAGCCGTGGATAACATTGCGGCCGATGTTCACGGCCAGGTCGCCGCGGATCGTGCCGGGCTCAGCTTCGAGGGGCTTGGTGGCGCCGATCAGCTTGCGGGCGCTGGCGATCACGCCATCGCCCTCCCACACCATCGCCACCACCGGGCCGCTGGTGATGAACTCCACCAGGCCGGCGAAGAAGGGGCGCTCACGGTGCACGCCGTAGTGGCTCTCGGCCAGCTCGCGGCTGGGGGTGAGCTGCTTGAGGCCCACCAGCTTGAAGCCCTTGCGCTCGAAGCGGCCAAGGATCTCCCCCACCAGCCCCCGCTGCACCCCGTCGGGCTTGATGGCGATGAAGGAGCGTTCGGCGGCCATGAAGGTCAAAACAACTAGCCAACCCATCGTGAGCGCCGGCCCCGCCGCTTGGCAAGCACGCCAAAAGGCACTGGCCACTAGGGCCCAGTGTTTGATGGATAGGAACTGCAAAAAGGAGCTGAGGGGCTGGCGTGCTGTGGGCCATTCAGGGGCCGCCATGCTCCGCCCAGAACTAAGCAGGGGTGCGAATGGGGTAGCGATCCCGCCAGGCAAGTAGGGCTTTGTCGCCCGTCACCAGGGCCTGGGCCGAGCCGAGCCGCAGAGCCGCCACCAGGGTGCCGAGCACCAGCAAGTCGTTGCGATCCGTCAGGTCGATCTCCGCTACAACCTCCGGCTCCACCAGGTAGGCCAAAATCGCCAGGGAGTCGATCAAATCATCGATGGCAGGAAGCGTCAGTCCATGACGGTGGACCAAACTGGTCAGGGTGCGGCGCAGCTCAGCAAGGATTGAATCCGACAGCACCAGATCCAGCGCCCCGAAGCGCCAGGCAGTGATAAGCCGGCCAGGGACACTGGCCGGGTAAGCGAGGCCAGAGAGCAGCACGTTGGTGTCGAGCACCACGCCCAGACTGGCCATTGTCAGCGCCCGGCGCGGCTGGCCGCCACGGCAACATCAATCTCCGCGAGTCCCTCCGCTTCCGGCACTTCGGCATAGCCCGCCTCGATGCGCTCAAAATAGAGGGGCATCCACCAGGGCCGCTACGGGTTTGCCATCGCGCTTGATCACGATGCTGTCGTGGCGGTATTGCACCTGATTGAGCATGTCGCCGAGGTTCTGGCGGAAGCTCACGGCACTGGTTTCCCTGATCATGACAACACGTGGGATCCATTCGATCAGAATGGTCAGAATGATCGGCACTGGCAAGCGACGAAGCCGTTCATGGCTCCGTTGCAGCGGCAACGTACGGGCCGGCGCAGACCAGCAACTATATCTATAACTGCATGGTCAGAGCATTCGCCACCACGGCACCGCCAGCACACCGCCAGCCGTGGCGAGCAGGTCGCGCCATCCTTCATCGGGCGTGTCGAGGAGCTGCGCAAGACGGGTCATCGGCCAGAGGGTGAGATAACTGGCGCGACCGGCGAGAGATTCGGAAACTTGCCGCATCAGGAGCAGGTTCGCCGAACCGGTTAGCAGGAAGCGACCAGCGCTGCGGTTCCGATCGATGGCCCGCTTCACCGCGCTGAGGAGACCTGGCTCGCGCTGCACCTCGTCGAGTGTTACCGGCTCATGACCTCCCACCAGCGCCTCTGGATCGCGCCTGGCGGCATCACCGCCGACCTATCGGCGAGGGCACCGCTGACCAGGCGGGGAAGGGAATTCATACAGTGGATTGATTTCATTCACTGCATCAATAATATATGGACGACCTCAACCCGCAAGAGCCAACCTCGCCAATGGCGAGGCGCCCAACAAGACGCCCAAGCATTACAGCGACAGACCGAATGGCAGACCAATAAGGCCGCAGTTGCCGCCGACATTTAGCAAAAGCAGAATTTGCCTAGCCCCCGGCAAATTGAGGCTCAAGGATAACAATAGGCTCTGGAACACTGGCAAGGGAAAGAAAAGCCCCTAATTATATCCCCAGCCAAGTAGCTCTTATAATCAGCTGCCATAGAATGGCGACTAAGCAACTCACCATCGGGAGCAAAGCACAGAACCGGATCCGCTCGGCCCACAACTCATCTGACCATCAAGCAGCGCACTGGCTTCTTGCACTCCTGCGCTTATCTACCCCAATCCATACACCTCCAATGGCACATGCCATCCCTTGACGTTATGGCTACCTAAAGGCACCACAACCAGCTCCGGAGGCAGCAGCTGGCGCAATTCAGCGCTGATCAAAATGCTGTGGTCTGGAAACTGGCGCGTAAGACCCTCAAGCCGGCTGGCGATATTTACCGCAGAGCCAATCACTGTGTACTCCATGCGCTGGGAAGAACCCAGATTGCCGGCTACCACCTCACCCACATGAATGCCGATGCCATGACGTAGGGGCGGCTGGCCCGCAAGCTCCAGCTCCTGGTTGAGCCGCCCCAAGCTGAGCTGTATCGCCTGGGCAGCCCGCACCGCCGCTAAAGCCTCCGCCGCCTCCCCTCGGCTGCAAGGCAAGCCAAACTCCGCCATCAACGAATCGCCAATGAACTTGTCGACCAACCCCTGCTCAGCGATCACCGCCTGGGCTAAGCCATCAAAATAACGGTTAAGCAGGGCAAACAAATCCGCCGCCTCAAGCCGGGCACTGAGGGGTGTAAATCCGACTAGATCGGTGAACAGCACTACACAGCGAGCGCGCTTACCGCCCAGCTGCGTCCAAACTGGGCCGGGCGCCCGCAAGATGTCCTGGAGCAGGGCAGGCGAAATCCGTTTGCTGAGCAGCTGATGCAAAACCTGGCGCTCCCGGGCCTCGCGCCAGCCCAGGGCAGCGCTGCTCCATCCCCCCGCGAGGCCAGACAGCAACAGCAGACTTGACAGGGGCAGCCAGAGAAGGGCAGTCCACCAGACCAGGGCCGCCAGCAGGACCGCAGCGCTCAGCCAGCCCAGGCTGAGCAGCGTGGCCTGCCGCGCCGTGACCACCCGCGTCAAGCTCCAGGCCAGCAGCGCGGCCCAGCTCAACAACAACGCCAGCTGGCCGGGATCGGGCAGGAACTGAATCGAATTGCCGGCCAGCGCACTGGCCAAGGCAGCCGCCTGCACCTCCGTACCGCTCTGGGGCCCGAAGGGTGTCTCCAGCTGACCGCCCAGCTCAGCGGCCGTGGCACCGATCACCACGGTGCGGCCACGCCAAAAGGCAGCGGGCTGCTCCAGCAGCTGCCAGGCCGGCACGGTAAGCAGGGTGCCGGCCGGCCCTGGAAAGTTGATTCCCCTCACGGGCGTGGGCGGGGCCTGAGCGCTGGCGGCCCAGGCAAGCGCTTGGGGCAGGGGAGATTGGAAGCCAGCCAGATGGTCTGAAATCCAGTCACTACCTGGGATGGCATCAGTAATGCCCTGGGGGCTCTGCAGCAGGTTGGTCAGTCCCACAGCTGTGCCGGCGTACAGGGGCATTTGCAACTGCACCTGCTCCAGGTCTTGCTGACTGCTGCCCGCGGATGACGCTGCTAAGACAAGCTGAGACCGCCAGGGCGCCAAACGGCGCTGAAAAGCTGCGTCATCGGCCGGGCCGAAACGGCTGGGCTGGGCTAACACCAGGTTGAACACCACCCGGCGAGCACCCCGCTCCAGCACGGTGGCCGCCAGCTCAGCCTGCAGCGCCCGCGGCCAGGGCCACTGCCCCATAGTTCGCCACAGGGGAGAAGCCTGACGTTCCTCCGGGCTGAATAGGCGATCAAGGTTGATGGAATCGGCATCGATCGCCACAACGACCGGTGCCCCAGGATCAAGGCGCACCCCCCGCAGCCGAAAAAGTTGCGCCTGCAAGAACGCATCAAGGGCCACCAGCAGTTGGCCGGGTGGCGAGGGGCGCAGAACCGGCTGAACCAGCAGCAGCCCGGCGAACAGGGCCAGCCCCCACAAGGGCGGTCGCCTCACCGGGCAGACACCGGCGTGCTGATGCCGAGCTCCCTCTCCAGAACAGGCAGGGTGTCCATTGGGGCAGAGAAGCCATTGAGGAGGATGCTCTTCTGACGCCGTGCGGCGGCTTCCTGAGTGGTCAGGCGGGTTTTGGCCCAGGCGCCGTTTTCGTAGGTCAGCTGCTCACCGCTGCGCAGGATCTTGCGCTGACCGTCCGTGGTGGTGCAGGCCACCTCGCCCTCCCAACTAAAAATTTTCAGGCCAGTGTCACTTGCCTCGATAAAAACCGTTGTTCCGACGATCGAAGCCGTAGCAACTCGGGTATGGATCGTGAGCGGCGCGCCGCCCTTGGTGCCCGGATTAACCCAGGCAATGATTTGGCCGCGCTGCAGATCGAGGCGCTGGCGACCCAGCCGCAGCACCGCATCCCCGCCCAAGCGAAAGCTGCGGCCACTGGCAAGCTGCACCTGCATCCGCCCGGGCTTCTGGGTGCGCAATATGGACTCGTAGGAGATGATCTGACCAAGGCGGGCCGGGCGTTCGCCACCCTGGGGCGGCTTGATGAAAGCCGGCTTGCTGGGCACGTCCACCACCCGGGGAGCCGGGGTTGCCGCCTCCAGGGGAACGATGCCGAGCACCACAGAACCGGAAAGCGCCAGAGCAATCCCAGCTAGAAGGCCCAGGCATTTGCTGACGGAATGGGGCGTGTTCGGCAGGACCATGGCTGAAGTTGGGGCACTCCCAGAGCGCCCCCAGCCTGGCCACTTAGCCCTCGACGCGCCACACCTGGTCGGCGGGCTAGGATCACAGGCCGTTTTCAAATTCAGCGGTTTCGGGGGCGTCGGACCCGCGGATCGTGCCGGGCTCGGCCTCGAGGGGCTTGGTGGCGCCAATGGGCTTGATGGCGATGAAGGAGCGTTCGGTGGCCATGGTGGAGGAGCGGCGGGATCGGGCCATCGACCGTGGCGGCCCCGCGCCCCCAGCAAGCACAGCGGCTTCGAGCGACTCAGTCCGCCGCAACGGCGGCGAAGATTCAAGCGCCGCCAGGCGCTACATCGACAGGGGCTTGCCACTGGGAGCCGGATCCACAACGCTTCATGCGAAGTCGGCGCGCTAGCGCCTCCGGGGCGTTGACAGAGCGTGACCAAGCAGGATGCTGATCAACTGCATACGGGTTTTGACCTGGTATTTAGTCCGGATGCTCTTGCCATACTCCTTGACCGTGTGGATGGAAATGGTCAACTGATCAGAAATATCCCTGTCTGAGGCACCTTGGAGCAGGAGGACGAGGACCTCCTGCTCCCTGGGTGTGAGGGACTGAGGGGAATTAACAATCACAGCAGGCCGCTGCATGCGACTTCTGGCTCGGCTGGAGACATAGGTCTTGCTGTTGGCAACAGCAAGTAGAGACTGCATCACTTCCATCTCAGGCGAAAGAAAGTCTTCCTCGCAAACCACGGCCATGGCGCCGCATTCCAGGGCAAAACCCGCATCCACTGCTTCGCTGGACAACACCATCAGGACCCTCAGATCGCCGACGGCCCGAACGGCTCTTCGGCACAGAGAAAAGCCGTTGCCTTCAGCCAGTTGGTCGCTGCAGATCAACAAGCCAGGGTTGCTCTGGCGAATGCGGCGAAAGGCCTCCTCTTCCGTAGAAGCGATTCCCTTAATGCGGTTCTGCACCGAGATCGAACGAATAATTGCCAGAAGTGCCAGGTGGCTTTTCATGGCGATTACGAAGCGGAGGCGAATATCACTGGATAGAATCCAGCTGAAGACCATTTTGCGATTTGGCTCCAGCAGATGCAGTCGGTCGGTAAAGTCCATGCCTAGAGCGGGAGGCCCCGTTGCCTAGGAGACCAACTGGAGGCTCAAGGACGGTTGCTATTTTATGGTCTGATCTTAGCAGGCGTATTGGCGAGAACAAAGTCAACCCCCGATGATTTAGTCGCGGCGCTGTCTTTGCTGCCTTGGGAACTTGGCTCTACTCGCTGCGCTGCCTCAACAGAGGCAATAACCACCAGGACCTGCCCTAGCAAGACCACGCAGGATCGAGTCTCACTTAGGCTTTGGGTGACCTCATCGGCAATCAGCTGAAGGTTCAGGTCGAACAACACAAAACCCATCGGACGCTGCCTCGGTGACTTTCAGGAAAGTTGTCACTCCTTGGCTGCCACTCAGGCGGCCTGAACCAAGGGTAACTCCAGGGCCAGTTCGTGCTCTTCCAGTGGCTTGTTTATCCACACTTCTGCCGGTTGACTCCAG
>NZ_JAGQCR010000170.1:0-7070 GCF_024346295.1 Cyanobium sp. BA20m-14 | reverse complement strand
TTCAGGCCGGTCACCGCCTCACCCTGCCCTGCCGGGATGCGAGCACCGCCGCAGTCCTGCGCGAGCGTCTGAGCGGCTCGATTGATACCCCCATCTGCGACCTGGCTGATCTGGGCAGCATCGAGCTCTGCGCCCAATCCCTGCTGGCAGCTGGGGAGCCGATCGACACATTGGTGCTCAACGCCGGCCTGCAGTACAGCGGCGAAGCCAAGCCCCGCTGGTCGGCCCAGGGGTTTGAACTCACCATCGCCGTGAACCACCTGGGCCACCAGGCCCTGCTGCAGCAGCTTTTGCCCCTGCTGCTGCGGGGCACAGCACCTCGGCTGGTGGTCACCTCCTCGGAGGTGCATGACCCCACTAGCGCCGGAGGGAAGGTGGGGCTGCCGGCCGGCCTCGGGGATCTTGCTGGGCTGCGCCAGGGCCCTGGCGCGCTGATGCTCGATGGCAGCGGCAGCTTCAATGCCGAGAAGGCTTACAAAGACAGCAAACTCTGCAACCTTCTGATGGCAAGGGAGGCGGAGCGGCGGCTCAGGGAGCAGGGCATGCTCCTGCCGGTGCTCGCCTGGAGCCCCGGGCTGGTGATCCCGCGCAGCGACGGAGGCTTCTTCCGCTACAGCCGCAGCCACAACCCCTTTGCCCAGTCTCTCTTTGCCATGGTTGCTCGCGACCTGCTGCGGCTCACCGAAACACCCCAGAGGGCTGGAGCCCTGCTGGCAGGGTTGGCCAGCAGGGCTCCGCAAGCGAGTGGCTTCGCATACTGGAGCAACCGGGTGTTGGGCCCCGGTCGGCTGCGTTTTGAGGTCAGTAAACCCAGTGTCGATGCCTGCTCAGACAGCCTGGCCCGGCAGTTGTGGGATCTCAGTGCCCAGTGAGACTCAGCGCATACCGCCACGGTTAGCTGGCCCGCCCATGTTTGGCCCGGCACCAGGGCCTGCCGCTGGCCGCATCCCAGCACCTGGGGCGCCCACACCTGGAGTGACGGCCCGAACGGCCGGCCTGCCCACGCAGCCCACTGGCACTCCAGGGGCGGTGCAGTAGATCGCCGCCGCTGGAACGGCTTGAGCCGGTGTAACAGCGGTTCCAGCGGCCAGGGCTCCGCCGCAGTAGATGGCCAGCGCAGCCCATGCACCCGAGAGACGTGACATCAGAAAGGGGCATCCATATTCCGCCATGTTGGCGGATCGATACCGTAAGGGCACGATGCGGCAGCTTCCACCTGATCGTCATCCTGGTTTTCATCCTGTTCCTTGACCCACCGCTCCCTCGCCCGACTGCCAGCATGGGATCAACAAGGCCAACTCCCTCGTGAAATTGATCCCTTTTTGTCCCTTCAGCGTCGCCAAGCTGCTTGCCCTCAAGGCCACGGTGCTGCTGCTGCTCACCCTCTTGATCAAGGCCCGAGTGCAGATCGTCGCCGGGTCGACCCTGGGCATCTTCCTTTTGCTGTTGCAAACCTTGGCCTTCCTTGCCGTTGGGGGTGGGCTTGTGCTCGCAGCCGCAGGAACAGCGATCTACAAAAACCAGCAGCGCCGCTCTTCAGTTGCCTGATCGTCTCCTGAAGCATCTTGGGAGTTACCCAAAAACCGAGACGAGTAATCACAGAAGATGGGTGATCACAACAGTCAACAGCTCACTGCCGGAGAGATGGTGCGGGCCCATGCTTATCCTGTACTGGCTGCGATTAGCAGCCTGAGCTTGGTATGCATTGCTGTTCTACAGATTCCCTCAGCGGTCAAACACCATCGTTACAACTTATGCATTGATGAGCAGGTGAGCCTCAGGCATGCCAGAAAGCTCGCAGGGCAGGGCGGCCCTGGCAAGTTGATTTACTTAAAAGCTGTCCAGCACTGCGAGGGCCGCTGACTCCCCTCTGTGGGCGCGCTGATTGCATTGAGAAATTAAGAAACAGAAATTAAGAAACATAAGGGCAGAAATTGGATGCGGCATGCGGCAATAACCATCTCCTAAGGCGCCAAGACCAATTAGATGGACAATACCTTGGCCAATTAGGCCTTAAACTACGACGCCGATCACGATCTCAACCATTGCGGCACGACCATTGAAGCGTTCAGCCCGCTTCTTAAATTGCCCGTTGCTGGCAGGAGTGTTGGTCAGCCCAGGCCAATTTGGGAGAGGATGCCCTGGCCGGTGAGCAATTCGGTGCCAAAGCCGATCACAAAGCCGAGCATGGCCAGGCGGCCATTCCAGATCTCGGCGAACGCGACGAAACCGAAACGGCAATAAGAGCCATTAGCGTTTCGTTTTGTAACGGCAAACGCAACAGGATGTGAACGGCTTTGGCAAGGCACCGGGGTTCGGTGCCTTGCAGCCTTCCAGGAAATCCGGGTCAAGGGCGCTCACCTGCCTGCACAGCTGGATCCGCAGAGCTGGGGGGCAACCGCCGCTCTACCTGCAGAAACACCAGCCAGGCCAGAGCGGCACTGATCCCACCGGTCCAGTCGTTCCGAACAAGCTCGATGATCGCAATAGTGCTGGCGCCGATGCGCAGGCCGCGCAGTAGAAAACGACCTAGCTTCTCCATGCGAATGGCTGAATTCATCAACCCTACCAGCGACTTTTGATGCTGCCGATCCGGCCAACCTTCTGCATGTCCCAACTCCAGAACGAAGACGATGACGAGCTCCCCGTCGATCGAGGCCGTGGCCTGGGGCTGCGTTTGTTGGCGCTGTTAGGAGCTTTGTCGTTCCTCATGCTCGGAATCAGTACTATCGCCCCGCTGCTGCAACCGGCTCCGTCACCTGAGATGCCGGATCAGCGACCTAAGGCTACGGGCTGAACAGCTGGCTCACTTTTGATTGAGCAGGATGGACGGTTTAATTTTCGCTTGACTGGGTCGGCCGTTTTAATACCCCGACCCGTAGTGATATCAGATCAATTCAACTGGCGCCCAGGGAATGGATAGCTTTTGATCCCAACAGGCTCGACAGGGGATCTTGTTCAAATCCCTCGCACAGCTCCGCTCTCCGGAGGGCTTCAACTATTCCTCGGGGCAATACGTTCGCAATTTAACAGCCATTAATTCTATTTTTCAGGGCTGCTTGTCCCAACAAAAGTCGTCAACCAACCAATCATTATCGCTGAAAAGTTCGGCCTTACCTTGCCGCGTGCTTCAGGATGACCAGCTGGCCCCGCGTTCCTCTGGCTGCTCTAGGGGGCCATTGAGCCGCTGGGGCTGGCGGGTAGCCGGTTCAAGGGCCGCCAGAGCTGCTGCCGTCGCCACTACGGCCAGCGCCACCAGGCGCCATGGGCTTCGCCGCCGTGATCGCAAGCTCCCAGCACTCTTGATGGGTGTACCGCAGCGGCCACAAACCATCCGACCTGCCAGGCTACGGTCGGCGCGAATGGTCCAGCTGCCGCATTGGGAACAGGCCATGGTCTTAGCAACACTGTCCTTCCCAGCTTGGCCGGGCCGCGCAAGGGCCGAAAGTGCTACCTCGCCCATTTTGTCCCAATGTGATTTGCCCCCTCCCAGGCTGTGATCAAACTGCTGAGCAAGCTTGTTTTCTTCGCGATCATTTTGGTGATGCTGATGACGGCGCCTACCGCGCTGGCCAGCAGCGATGGATCTCAGCACTACCTCTGTGGCGGTGAACCGCTGGAAGCCATCGCTTTCACCGGGCCGGTCGATGCGGCGGACATCCCCAACAGCAACGGCGGCACCGTGCCAGGTGCCTTCCTGGTGCTTCGCTGGCGCAATGGGACCCTGCAGCTGCCGCGCACCAACAACGCCGGCGTACCCAGCTACACCGATGGCCGCTGGTGGTGGCAGGCCCTCGACCCTGATCACCCCGAATTCGCCCAGCTGCGCGGTGATGTGCAGCAATACCGCTGCGAGCCTGAGCCATGGGCCTGAGCGGCCCAACCCCGGGGGCCATGCCTCCCTGGCGCCCCCTGCTCAAGGCGGCTCAAAGGCGCGAGGGTCGCTCCCCCCATGCTCGCTGGCTACAGCTCGCCAGCCTGGGACTGGATGGGGCTCCACGGGTGCGCACCCTGGTTTTTCGCTGCTGGGTAGATGCCCACAGCCTGGATCTGTTCACCGATGGCCGCAGCCCCAAGGCCGCTGAACTACAGGCAGAACCACGGCTCGAGCTGTGTTGGTTGCTGCCCAAGGCCCGCTGCCAGTTTCGGCTGCGGGGCGATCGGCTCAGGCTGAATGCTGAGGCCGAAGCCCAGGAACGCCGGCGTCACTGGCACCAACTCAGCCCCGGAGCCCGCGCCCTTTGGGGTTGGCCCCCGCCAGGAGCGCCCTTGGACCCAGTAGCGGCCTTCCCCTCCGAACTGGCAGATGGCTCGCCCCTACCGGAGTGCTTCGAACTGCTGAGGATCCAGATCAGCCAGGTGGAGCTGCTGGAACTCAAAGGCCATCCCCATCAGCGCCGCCGCTGGCGCGCCGATCAAGACTGGGCAGAGCATTGGCTCAACCCTTGAGCTGCTGACGCTTTCGGGGCTGGTTGTCCCTAACCTGAACCTACCGAAGAAGCGGGCAGCGACATCGTCACATGCATTGTCTCTGTTACCAGCAGCTTCATCAGCACCTGTATCGGCATATTCCAGGCCCCACCCAACCCTCGCCTTGGGCTTGAGGGGCTAGGGCATTGGTGGATAGGGCAGTGGTGGCCAGGCCTTTCCTTTGGAGCCGACAGCCTCGCCCTATTTCTGATCATTCTGGCCCGCTATTTTCTTGCCGCTGGCGGCTGTTGGTGGCTAGTACGTGTCTGCTGGCCCCACGCGAAAACAGGGTCCACTGAGCGACAAGGCCAGCAGATCCGCGACGGGATCCGCCATGACATTCGCCTGTCGGTGTTCTCGGCGGCGGTTTTTGCCCTGGCTGCCGCAGTGGTGCTGTGGCTGCAGGCCCATGGCATTACCCGGCTGTACATCGGAGCTGATGCCAACACCTGGTGGTATTTGGCTGTCAGTTATTTCTCGGTGCTGATCCTGCAGGATGGGATGTTCTACGCCACCCATCGCCTTTTCCATCACCCAGCGCTGTACGCTGCCTTCCACCGGGGCCACCACCGCTCCCTCCGGCCCACACCCTGGACCTCCTTCGCGTTCGATCCGCTCGAGGCGCTGATACAGGCCCTTTTTCTAGTCGGAATTGTGATGTTGATCCCCCTGCATCTGGTCACCCTGGTAGCCGTGCTCAGCACCATGACCGTATGGGCGATCGTCAACCACCTAGACCTCGAATGTCTGCCGTGCCAGTTTCCCCACCACCTCTTGGGCCGCTGGGTGATTGGACCGTCTCACCACTCCCTGCATCACCGCCGGGTTTCGGTGCACTTCGGCCTCTACTTCACCTTCTGGGATAGGGTTTGCGGCACGCAAGATGGCGGCTATGCCAGTGGGCTCAAGTAATCGCCCTCGATCCGCAGCCAGGGCATATCATTAGCGCACCGTAAGAAATGTTCCTGCTTGTTCATCACGATCGGCTTTGCCATTGCCGTCTCTTTTATCTTCAGCCTTGAGCAATACGGGGTGCCCGTCGTGGGCGAATTTATTATTCTCCAGTTGGGGAGCTCAGCTTGGCTTGAGGATTCGTATGTAGGGCCCTTGTTGCGCTTCGCATCTCCCTAGCCTTGGCATCCCTCTCAACGCATTAGGCCCCGTGCAGAACTGGCAGCTTTGGGCCTCGGCGGCGGCTTTTTTCGCGGCCCTCACTGCCTTGTTAATCAAGGTTGGGGTGCAGGGCGTTGATGCAGGTATGGCGACCCTATTCCGCACCCTGGCGGTGGCGATTGTGCTTGCCCTGGTGTTGCTGGCCACCGGCCGACTGGACTGGCAGGAATTGCGGCAACTACCGCTCCCAGGCCTCGCTGCCCTCGCCCTCTCCGGTGTGGCCACCGGCTTGTCGTGGTTTTGCTACAGCCGTGCGCTGCAGCTGGGCCCGGTGGCAGGGGTTGCGGCCCTTGACAAACTAAGCGTGGTGCTGATTGCCCTGCTGGCTCTTGTGCTGTTGGGTGAGCAGCTCGATCTCAGGGCCTGGCTGGGGGTGCTGTTGATGGCCGTAGGCGCTGCCTTGGTCGCGTGGGTGTAGGCCCCATGCAGGTTTCCTGGGCATAGCCTGGAGAAGAGCTCGAAGTTCCCTTTTGCTTGAAAAAGATCACGGCGCCACTGCGCAGGGCCTTGATTTACGCAGCCGCCAGCTACGGGGGTCTTGTTCTGATTAACAATTCAGAGCTCAATCTCCCCAACATGTGGGTGGCCTATCTGCCCATGTTCATCGGGGTCTATGTGCTGACCCAGTGGCTGGATCGAAAAATTGGGGGCTGAACCCGCACCTTTTCAGCGGGCAAGCGACCACGGTTAACAGTTCTTCACACTAGGGTTGACGAAAGCGTTTTCACCCTTGAACGACTTCCTGGCTGCCATCTATCTGATCTGTTTCGCGGCCATCGCTGGCGGAGCCTTCGCCTTGATGACCCAAAACCTGCGCGGTGCAGCTGCCCTTGCCCCCGCACCAGTTCGTGGCTCAAGGACCAAGCGGCATCCAGAAGCCCCAGAACCCGGCGAGGAGGTGCTCTACATCGACCTGAGCCGCGAGCGGCTCGAAGAGCTCTACCAGCAAGCCTCCCAATAGTCCTGGTTTGGGCCTAGTTGGGCTAAACAGGTGCGAGCCTTTTTGCCCGCCAGACCCAGTCCATGACCCTGAAGCTCTTTGGCGGCGCCCGCAGCCGCGCCTCAATTCCCCGTTGGTATCTGGAGGAAAGGGATATTCCCTACGAGTTGGTTCAGCTAGATATGCAGGCTGGAGAGCATAAAACTGATGCTTTTGCCTTAATCAACCCCTTCGCCAAGGTGCCCGCCCTTGTTGACCAAATGCTAGGGCTCCAAGCGGAGAACCGTTGCAACTATTCGAAAGTGGCGCCATCCTGCTGCATCTTGCCGACCACCACGCCCACGAATTTACTGGTACTGCAGACCAGGTGGCAGCCCAGCGCGCGCTTGCTACCCAGTGGGTTCTATTTGCCAATTCCACCCTGGCTGTCGCCCTGTTTGTGCCGGCCAACCGGGAGCGGGAATTCCCCCAATTGATGACTGTGCTC
>NZ_JAGQCR010000017.1:0-23843 GCF_024346295.1 Cyanobium sp. BA20m-14 | reverse complement strand
CCTCACCAACCAGCTCAGCATCGGCGGCTTCTTCGCCATCCGCATCCTTTCCAACCGGATCTTCAGTTCCTTCGTGCGGCTGGGGGGCCTGTGGCAGGGGGTGCAGGAACTGCGCCTATCCCTGGCCGCCCTCAGCCAGGTGATGGAAACCCTGCCGGAAGCCGGCAGCTCCGACCAGCAGCAGCCACCCCTGCCGCCCCTGCGCGGCGACCTGCACTTCGAGCGGGTGTCGTTCCGCTATGGACCCCGCAGCCCCTACCTGCTCGATGGCCTCGATCTCCGCATCCAGGCCGGCCAGTTCGTGGGGATTGTGGGGCTCAGCGGCAGTGGCAAGAGCACCCTGGTGCAGCTGATCGATCGGCTCTACCTGCCCCAGAAGGGCACGGTGTTGCTCGATGGCAATGATGTCGAGAAGGTGCAACTCGCCAGCCTGCGCGCCCAGGTGGGCTATGTGCCCCAGGACGGCCTGCTGTTTGAGGGCACCGTGCTCGAAAACCTGCGCCTCAACAGCCCCGATGCCGACCTGGAAGCGGTGATTGCCGCCACCACGGTGGCCGCCGCCCACGACTTCATCCGCGCCCTCCCCAATGGCTATGCCACCCGCCTCGGCGAGCGGGGAGCAGGGGTCAGCGGTGGCCAGCGCCAGCGCCTCTGCCTGGCCCGGATGGTTTTGCAGAACCCCTCCCTGCTGATCCTCGATGAAGCCACCTCCGCCCTCGACGCAGAGACGGAGCGCCAGGTTTTCGCCAATCTCAGGCAGCGCTTCCGAGGCCGCACCGTGCTGTTCATCACCCACCGCCTCACCACCCTGGGCGATGCCGATCGCATCCTGTTTATGGAAGGCGGCCGCATCGTTGAGGATGGCCGCCATGGGGAGCTGATCCGCCTGGGTGGGTCCTACGCCACCCTCTACTACCAGCAGGTGGGCATTCCCGCGGAGTCTTCCCGTTGAGAACCCACCGCATGACCCACCCATGACCCGCCCACCCGCCAACAACCGGGCCCTGGCCAAGCGCACTGCCCCACGCCAGCCAACTGATGGGGTCAGAAGCCTCGACGACACCGGCTTCGCCACAGACGACCTGCGCCTCGAAAGCCGCCCCCCCTCCTGGATGCCCATGGTGATCGGCTCCAGCCTCTCGGTGCTGGTGCTGTTTCTGATCGGCGCCGCCGCCCTGATCAAGGTGGATCGTGTCGTACCCGTAGCTGGCCGCCTGCAGACCCTGCGCTCTACCCAGGAGGTGTCCCCCCCCGAGCAGGGGGTGATCAGCCAGGTGCTGGTCAAGGAAAACCAGCTGGTGAGCGCCGGCCAACCCCTCGTGGTGCTCGACACCGAAACCCTCCAGGCCGAGGCCTCCTCGATGGTGGACAAGCAGCGTTCGCTGGTGGCTACCTCCCTGGCCGAAGTGCAGCGGCTGCGGGCAGCAATTGCCGAGGCCAGGGCCAGGCTCCTAGGGGCCCAGCAGCAGCTCAGGATCACCGATGCCCAATTAGCCCAACTGCGCCCCCTCGCCAAGGAGGGCGGCTACGGCCAGCTCAGCGTGCTCGATACCGAAAAGAGCCGCGCCGAACTGAATGCCCGCATCAGCTCCACCCAGGCCGAAATCCAGAAACTGCAGGCTGAATCCGCCCAGAAGGAGGCCCTGGTGGCCAGCGAACTCTCCGCCAGCCGCGCCAGCCTGGTGGCCACCCGCAGCCGCCTGCGCCAGATCGTGCTCAAGGCCCCCTTCAAGGGCACCATCCTCGATCTCAGTGCCAAGCGGGGCCAGTTGGCGATCAGCGCCGAATATCTGCTCAAGGTGGTGCCGATCGACAACCTCCAGGCCCGGGTGGACATGCCGGATGCCGATCTCGCCTTTGTCAGGCCCGGCCAGAGCGCCGAGCTCGAATTCCCCGCCTATCGCCGCGACAAGTACGGCTGGCTCCCTGCCGAGGTGATCTCGATCGGCACCGATGCCCTGCCCCCAGACGAGACCAGCGAGCTGAAGGTGCCGCGCTTCCCGGTGAAACTCAAACTGAGCCGCCAATACTTAGAGGTAGATGGCCAGCGCTTCGGGCTCCAGGCCGGCATGGCCCTCACCGCCAACCTCAAGCTCGACAAGGCCAGCATCCTCGAGCTCTTATTCAGCCAGTTCTCCGGCGGCGCCCGTGCCCTGCGCACGGCCCGCTGAGAAGACCCGTGCGGGTGCTGCTGCTGCACCAGAATTTTCCCGGGCAGTTTCTCCATCTCGCCCCCGCCCTGGTGCGGCGCGGCGATGACGTGGTGGCTGTGAGCAGTCAAGTGAACAGCCAACTAAGCAGCAGTGCCGCCAGGCCAGCCGGGCGCTTCCGCTGGTTGGCCTGTGGTGGTGATGTCAACGCCGACTTGCGCCACCCCGATCCCGCCAGACGTCTGCTGGCCCCCTGGCAGCAGGCGCGGCGGGTGGTCGCCGCCCTTACCCCACTGGCCGCAACGGGCTGGCGCCCCGATGTGGTGCTCGCCCATTGCTTCTGGGGAGATGCGCTGCTCCTCGACGATCTCTTCCCCGCCGCCCCCCTGGTGGCGATGCTCGAACTCGATCTCACCTCACCCCTGCTCGGCGGTGATCGCACTGCGGCAGGGGGCCGGCAGATCCAGCAGTGGGCGGACGCCGTGGCGATCCGCCGCATGACGGTGGGAATCACCGCCAGCCGCTTTCAGCGGGACAGCCATCCCCCCTGGCTGCAGCCCAGGCTGAGGGTGCTGCATGAAGGGGTGGATCTGCGGCTTTATGTCCCAGATCCGCTCGCCCGCTTGCAGCTCGCCGATGGCACCAGCTTCGGCTCGGAGACCCTGGTCCTCAGCTTTGCGGCCCGCAGTTTGGAGCCGCTGCGGGGCCTCGATCGCCTGCTCGCCGTGCTGCCGGCACTGCAGCAGCGCCTGCCCCAGCTGCAGGTGGTGCTCGCCGGCGCCTGTGACCGGGGCTGCTACGGCGGCCCCCCCGCGGCTGATGGCAGCTGGCTCCAACACTTGCTGGCGGGCCTGGGCGAGGGGATTGACCGCCGCCGTCTACACACACCCGGCCTGCTGCCACCGGATCAGCTGCGCAATCTGTTTCGCATCAGCCGGGTGCATGCCTATCTCAGCCGCCCCTACGTACCCAGCTGGAGCCTGCTGGAGGCGATGGCCTGCGGCGCTCCTGTGGTGGCCTGCGCCGACGCCGGGGTAGAAGAGCTGGTCATCGATGGGGTGAGCGGCCGGTTGGTGCCCGCCGACGATCCCGCCGCCCTGCTGCAAACCCTGCTCACCCTGCTGAGCGCTACGGAGATCGCAGCACCCCTGCGCCTCGGTGCCCGCCGCCATATCGCCAGCCACTTTGACCATCGCCGCTGCGTCAGTGCCCAGATCGATCTCCTCGATGCTGTGACCCGCAGCGAAGCGGCAAGCCCCCAGGGCTGGAGCCCGTAATGGAACCCGCATCGCCCTGGACTGAAGTGCTGCGTCAGGCGCTGGCCGCCCACGATTGGCTGGTGGCGGAGGGGGCCCTGCGGCGGCTGCTCCTACTCGGCGCCGCCTCTGCTGAGCAGCTCGACCTGCTCGCCTACGTGTTGCTGATGCAGGGCCGCTTCGCAGACTGCGAGGCCACCCTGGAGCAGGCGCTGGCGGCAGGCAGCCGCAGCTTCTGGACCCCGCACAAACTCGGCGATGCCCGCCGCGGCCGACAGCGGCTTGAGGCCGCCGCCGCCGCCTATGAGCAGGCGCTGGTTTGGGGAAGCGATAGCCCGCTCACCGTGCGCAACCTCCTGGAGGTGCTGGTGAGCATCGATCCCGAGCGGGGGGTGCGGCGCTTGCAGCAGCTGGCCGCAGCCCAGCAGCCCGGCTGGCAGCCAGGCGCCTGCGCGGCCGCCAGCTCGGGCCTAGCTCCCGAGCTGGCGGAATGGCTGTGCGCCGTCGGCGCCGACGATCCGACGGTGCGGGCCCTGGTGTGCATCCGGCGCCTCAGCCGACTTGATCTGGAGGGCACCCGCAGCCTGTTGCGGGCACTTGATACCCCCTGGTCAGAGCCGCTGCGGCAGCGGCTCGAGCGCTTCAGCCCAGCCCGCCCCGAAGAGCCCGGTCATTGAAGCCGGCGCAGCGAGTGCTGCTGCGGTAGGGCAGCTAGCAATTCGGCCCGCCCGCCCCAGCGCAGCAAGCTGCCGATCCGTTCCGCCACCACTGCCGCCAGACCCGCAGGATCCAGAGCCTCCCGCACCGCCCGCCGACCCGCAGCCGCCAGCTGGGCCGCCTGCGCGGGATGGTCTGCCAGGCGGCGCAGGGCGGCCGCCGCCCCTTCTAGATCCGGTTCGCCCCAGCACCAGCCAGCTCGGTAGTCGCCCTCAGTGCGCTGAATTAGAACCCGGCGACAGGGCACCAACTCGGCGCTGCCCGGGGGCATGAAGCAGAGGTTGCCGCCATAGCCACTCGCCACCGTCGGGATGCCGGCGGCCATGGCCTCCGCCAGCAGCAGCCCAAATCCCTCGGCGCGATGCAGGCTCAGCACCACATCGGCCTGGACGTAAAGGGCGTCGAATTCGTCCGTCGACAGATGGCTCGTGATCAGCTGCAGGCGGGGATCGCCGGCGCAGCGTTCGGCCAGCTCGGCGGTGGCATCCGGAAACTGCCCGGCGCTGCCCAGCTTGAGCACTAGCCGCGCCGCCACGCTGCCGCCAGGTGGGAAGGCGGCCAGAAAGGCCTCGATCACCCCATCGGGATTCTTGCGGGCGCGGGTGCTCCAGAAATCGAAGGCAAACAGCACCGTGAAGGGCCAACGACGCCCTCCGTCACCCCAGCTGCCCAGCCCGGCCCGCTGCTGGGCCAGCCGATCAGCTCGCCTCCAGTCGATCAGATGGGGCAGGGCCGTCACCGGCACTGGGCTGCGCTGCCCCAGGGCCGTAGCGCAGAAAGGAGAAGGGCACCACAGCTGGTCGAGTCCGCTGAACCCCGCCTCCCAGCCATCCGGGAAGGCCTCCAGCTCCCAGGCCCAATAGCCAATGCGCAGCGGTGCCTCCAGCTGCAGCTGGGCCGCCAGGCCATCGGTCTGGCGCAAAACGTTGGGGTTGGTGTGCAGCAGATCGATCGCAGCCGGAAGGACTGGTTCGGCCGCAGCCTGGATCGGGGCAGTGCCGGGATGGCTGGCCAAAGGCAGGTCGCGCAGCTGCACCGTGAGCCCGGCGGCGGTGAGGGCCCTCGCCGTGCAGAGCGCCCCCTCCCCCAGCCCGAATCCACCGCCGAGGTGGCCCCACAGATTCACCACCAGGGGAGACACTGAAGTAAGACATCCGCTACCACTGTGGTACCACTGTGGCCCGAACCCTGCCGAGCACCCCCACCGACTGGTATCGCCGCGGCGAAGAGGCCTTGGGGCAGCAGCGCTGGGAGGAGGCCGAGCTGGCCCTCTGGGAGTGCCTGGCCCTTCAGCCCCGCCATGGGGCCGCCCTACATCTGCTGGCGCGGGTGCGCCAGCAGCAAGGGCGGTGTCAGGACGCGATCCGCCTGCAGCGCGACAGCGTGGCCTGTGATCCGGGCATCGGCTGGAACTCCTTTGCCCTGGCTGAACTCCTGGAGGAGCAGGCTGACTGGCCGGGCGCCGCTGCAGCGATGGCCGCAGCAGCGGCAGCTTTGCCCCAACAGCACTGGGTTGCCCAGCGTCAGCAACGCCTCGCCGGCCGCGTCGCCATCGAAGGCGAGCGCCTAGCCGATGGCCTGGGCCCGGCTGCCTATCGCCACTGGTTGCGGCGGCTGGAGCCACCCCTGCCTAGGGCCCCAGCCTCTGCGACAACCTCGGCTGATTCGCTGCTGCAAGCCTGGCACCTGCTGCTCGCTGCCGACGCCCGCCTGCGGGACGGGGCCCTCGCCTGGGTGGCCGAGGAATTGCTGCTCCGGGCGGCGGCGGGCGAAGCCCCGCCCGATTGCATCTACGCCGATGAAGACCGACTGAACGGGCACGCCGAACGACACGATCCCTGGTTCAAACCCGGCTGGCAGCCGGAGGCGTTCTGGAGCACCCCCTGGCTCGATGGCTTCAGCCTGTGGCGCCGCGACTGGCTGGAGGGCGCGGGCCTGCCCCCACCACCGGCGCCTAACGATCCCGTAGCTCGCTTCAGCTGGCAGCTGCAGGCCCTGGCAGCCCGGCCGCGGCTACTGGCGCTGCCCCGGATCCTGGTGCATCGGTGCGGCGGTGCCGGCTGCCCAGATCCCCGCCGCCGCGCCGACCAACTCCTGCAACATCTGCGCCACCTGGGCGAGGCCGTTACCTCAGTTATCCCGCAAGTCATCCCGCAAGTGATCCCCCAAGCACTGCCGGAGCAGCCGGAGCAGACCGGCTTCCGCCTTACCTGGGCCCTGCCGCCCACACCACCACTGGTGAGCGTGATCGTGCCCAGTCGCGACCGCCCCGATCTGCTGGCCGCCTGCCTCGATGGGCTGCTGCGCTCTCGCAACTCACGAATCGATCTCGCGCTGTGGGTTGTGGACAACGGCTCCAGGTTGCAGGCCAGTGCAGAGCTGCAGCGCCGCTGGGGAGAGCAGCCAGGCCTAAGGGGGACCTGGCTGGATGGGGATGGTCCGTTCAACTGGAGCCTGCTCAACAACCGCGCCGCGCTTGAGGCAAAAGGGGAGCTGCTGCTGTTCCTCAACAACGACGTTCAGCTGTGCGCAGGTTCAGGGCGCAACGGAAGTTGGCTGGAAAGTCTGGCGGCCCAGGCCCTGCGTCCGGCGGTGGCAACCGCCGGCGCCCTGCTTCTCACCCCGGAGGGAAAGATCCAACATGCCGGGATCGTGACCGGATTGGGCGGCGATGGCTGCGCCCATCCCTATCGCAACCTCCCACCGGCCCATGGCGTTCACCGGGGCCGCAGCTCCTTCCTCACCGCCTGGCCGGCCCTGACGGGTGCCTGCTTGATGGTGCGACGTCTGCTCTTCCTCGAGGCCGGCGGGTTCGACCCGGCCCTGGCGGTGGAGGGCAACGATGTGGACTTCGGGCTGCGGCTGGGGGCCAGCGGCTTTCGCCAGGTGCTCTGTCCCGAGGCGGTGCTGATGCATGCCGAGGGCAGCAGTCGGCGGAGCCGCGGCGATGATCAGCCCACCCGCCACGCCGGTTTGAACCTATTGCTGCAGCGCTGGCCCCAGCAGATGGCTGCTCCTGGCCCTTGGTGGCCGGCAGCCTGCAGCTCCGCCCATCCCGATGGCCGCCCCCTTGAGCTGGCTTTCCCAGACCTGGACTGAAGCTCTCTGATTCGATTGGCCCCCTAGGGCTCGTTCAAGTCAGCTTTTGCAACTCGGTCTTTTTTCTATTCGGTCTTTTCTCAATTCGGTCTTTTTTCTATTCGATTGAGAAACAAATTGAACTGCTCCAGTTGGAGTTCCAGCTCATCGAGGCTGGAGAGCCGTTCGCCCTCCCGAGGCAAGGGCCGCTCTGGCCAGAGGGAGAGCGCTGCCTCCTGTCGCTCCTGCTGCCCAATCTGGGCCTTAACTTCCTCCAGGGCCTCGCGGATCAGGTTGTGGTGGTGGCGAGCCTGGACCGGCTGCAGCTCGAGCGCGCGCTTCAAGCTGCCGGAGGCAGCATCTAGCTTGCCCTGGTGCCGTTGTAGACGGCCGAGTTCAAACCACCCCCAGCAGAAATCGGGGGCCAGCTGCACACAGCGCTGCTGGGCGGCGATCGCCTCGGCAAACCGCTGCATTCCAGCTAGAGCTCGGCCCTTGATGTGGTGGCTGAAGGCGAAGTCCGGTCGGATCAGCAGGGAACGGCCGATCAATGCCAGGGCCCGCCGCTCGATACCGAGCTCAACCGACGCCTTGGCCAGGAGGTAGGTGACCTGGGCTTCTCCCGGAGTGCCTTGTTTGACGTGGGGCAGCTGCTGCTCAAGCACGTCCAACATCAATTGCCACTCAGAACGGGATTCGAGCTCATGCCCCAACCGCTGGATCATCGCTGGATCACCGGGGAAGCGCCGCAGGCTTTCCAGAAGGGTTTCCTTCAGCATCGGTGACGTTCAGCGCATGCGCCCATTCTGCTGACCAGGGCCCTTCCACCACCTGATGATGCGCTGACCAGAGCAGCTCAATTACAATGCGTCTGGTCTTGGCAGCACGTGCAGGCCCCCTTTGCCGTTGCCTCCATCAGCCGATGGCTTCCATGCACGACGGCGGTTCTGCCGCCGAACACAGCGCCCTGTGGCTTTACGGATTGCCCGGCAGTGGCGTAGCTGTTCCGCAGGCGGCAGGAGCTCCTTCGCTGGAGGACCTGGAGCAGCGGCGGGCTGAGCCAGCCGGCTTGAACGCTCGAATCTGGATCTGCTACGGCTCCTTGAGCCAGGGATTGGCCGAGTTGGTGGATCGCTTCCAGCCGCCGCCCCAAGCGGCGGAGCTGGGGGCCGCACTGGAGCGGTGGCAGGCGGATTTCAGTAGGGCGGCCCTGCTCAAGCGTCGCTGGCGCAACCAGGTGCGACTGGTAAATATCTGCAAGGGCGGGGCGGCCCTGCTGGCCAAGGAGCTGCCGCCTGAGCTCTGGGGAGGAAGGCAGGGATTACCCCGATTCGGCGGAGCCGCGCCGAATGGAGGTCCGCAGGTCGGCTCGGAGGGTTATC
The DNA here is from genome assembly GCF_024346295.1 of Cyanobium sp. BA20m-14. NCBI lineage: Bacteria > Bacillati > Cyanobacteriota > Cyanophyceae > Synechococcales > Prochlorococcaceae > Cyanobium > Cyanobium sp. BA20m-14. The sequence continues at coordinate 15,260 of NZ_JAGQCR010000017.1, read as the reverse complement.
GGGAGCTGGCCATTCGCGCCCTACTGGAATGCCGGCCTGGCCTGTTAAACGCCTGGCTCGATGCCGAGCATTGGGCCGATGCCATTGGCGTGAAGCCCGCTGCAGACCAGGGGGCATGGCAGGAGCCCCTGGACTGGCGGCGTCCCATGGCGCTCGAACGGCTGGTGAGCGTGCTGTGGTGTACCGATGGAGCAGGAAAAGCTGGCCTGCAGGAGCTGGAAGAGCGCTGCGCGCAGCTGGAAGAACAGCTGGCTCAGGAACGTGATCACGTCGCGATGCTGAATCGCTACATCAAGCAAATGGAAAAGGAGCTCGACCATTTCATGGCCAACCACGAACGGGCGGCAACGCTGGCCGAGCGGCTACCGCTGTTGCTGCAGCGAGCTCGTCAGCAGCTGGGAACCTGCTCAGCCCCACACCCTTAAATCATTTCTTACTAGTTCCAAGCCCCGCGGCATTGAAAGCTACCGCCGGGCTGGAATTGCTACGGTCAGACCAATAAGGCGATCGGGGGAGCCTGACCACTGCCCTGATTCCTCGATCCCCCAGCCTGAGCTCTGCAGAGCGTCGATGTCCTTACCCCCTGAATCGGGTGAAGCTGAGCTCCAGCAACGGTTGCAACAACTGATCGAAGAACAGGGCGATCAGCCACCGCCGGCCACCCGCCGATCGGCCCGCTGGATCAGGAAATCAGCCAATCCCATTGGCCTGGGGCTGGCAGTGATGCTGGCCCTGACGATCGGGGTGCAACTCGGCGCGATGCCCTGGCGCTTTCGCCGCGAAATTTGGCAGCTCCAGGGGGCCGTGGTGGGCGTGGCCCTGGGCGTGCTGATCGGCCGCTTCAGCGCCCGACGCCCCGATGATTGATTCCAGCAAACCTCCCCCCATGTCCGCAGCTGGTTCAGCCTTCGCCCAGCTTCACCAGTACCTGCACCACACCCGCCTGCTGGGTTCGATCAGCAGCGCCCTCTACTACGACCAGAACACGGTGATGCCGGCGGCTGGGGCGGCCTGGCGGGGGGATCAGCTGGCCCTACTGGCTGGCCAGCTGCACGAGCGCCAGAGCAGCGCGGAATTTGGCGATCTCCTTGCCGCTGCCGAGGCCGAGCTCGGGGCCGAGCTAGGGGCCGAGCTAGGGGCCGATGCTCCGCCCGAGCGGCGCCGCAACCTTGAGCTGCTGCGCCTGGAGCTGGAGCGCCAGCGCAGTCTTGACCCCCAGCTAGTCCAGGCCCTGGCCAAGGCCCAGTCCCGCGGCAATGCCATCTGGCAAGACGCCCGCGCCCGCAACGATTTTTCGGCCTTTGCCCCGGCCCTGCAGGAGCTGATTGCCCTGCGCCGCCAGCAGGCCAGCCAGCTGGTGTCCGCCGAACCAATGGCCCGCAGCCCCTGGGAAATCCTGGCCCAACCCTTTGAGCCAGACATCAGCAAAACCAGGCTGGAGCAGCTGTTTGCACCCCTGAAAGCAGAGCTGCCGGTGCTGCTGGAGCAGGTGGCTGCCATGGGCAACCCCCAGCCAGCCGCCGATCTGCCCGAGGCCCTGCAGGAGCAGCTCTGCGCCGAACTCCTCGACAGCTGGGGCTACGACCCGCAGCGCTGCCAGCGCGCCCGCTCCGCCCACCCCTTCTCCTGCACCCTGGGTCCCAAGGATTTCCGCATCACCACCCGGGTGGTGCCAGGCCAGCCGCTCTCGGCCTTCCTGGCCACTGCGCACGAGTGGGGCCATTCGCTCTATGAGCAGGGCCTGCCCCGGGGCGATGACCACTTTTTCCCCTGGCCGCTGGGGGAGGCCACCTCGATGGGGGTGCATGAATCCCAGTCGCTCTTTTGGGAGTGCCGCGTCGCCCGCAGCCAGGCCTTCGCCGAGCGCTGGCAGCCCCGTTTCCAGGCGGGTCTAGGTGCCGACCCCTGGGGAGGGGCCCGGGGCTTCTGGCGCAGCCTCAACCCACTTGCTCCCGGCCTGATCCGGGTGGAGGCCGACGAGCTCAGCTACTGCCTCCACATCGTGCTGCGCTTTGAGCTGGAGCTGGCCCTACTCGAGCAGGACATGCCCGTGGAAGACCTCCCCCAGCAGTGGAACCAGCGGATGCAGGAGCTGCTGGGAATCCGTCCGCAGACTGACTCCGAGGGGTGTCTGCAAGATATTCATTGGGCAGAAGGCTTGTTTGGTTATTTCCCCAGTTACGCCCTGGGCCACCTGATCAGTGCCCAGCTGGCCGAGGCGATGGAGACCGATCTGGGCGGGGCCGGCGCCATTGCGGGAGCCATCGCCGCGGGCCAGGAGGAGCGGCTGCGCAGCTGGCTGGCCATGGGGGTCTGGCCCCTGGGCCGTGCGGTGAACGGTGAGGAGCTGGTTCGGCAGGTGAGCGGGCGCCCCCTCTCGGCCGAGCCATTCCTTCAATACCTCAAGTTCAAATTGGAGCTGCTCCAGGCCCCTGCATAGGATGCGCGCCGCAGATCTCCCTTCTCCATGGCGAACATCGACCACGCTCCAAGCCGCACGATGCTCAACCTGCTGCACGTGCTGCCGGCCTTTGCCGATCAGGCCGAGCTGCGGCTCAACGCGATTGTGGAGCTCAACTCGATGACGATCAATAAATACGAGTTGATCACCGAGACCGGCCACCTCAAGCTCGACCGGGTTGGCTATTCCTCCCTGGCCTATCCCTTCGCCTACGGCTGCATCCCCCGCACCTGGGATGAGGATGGCGACCCCCTCGATATCGAGATTGTCAATGTCACCGAGCCCCTGGTGCCCGGCTCCCTGGTGGAGGCCCGCATTATCGGCATCATGACCTTCGATGACGGCGGCGAGGTGGACGACAAGGTGATTGCCGTGCTCGCCGACGACAAGCGCATGGACCACATCACCAGCTACACCCAGCTCGGTGAGCAGTGGCTCAAGGAAACCACCTACTACTGGGAGCACTACAAAGATCTCAAGAAGCCCGGCACTTGCAAGGTCAATGGTTTCCTGGAGCCCGTCGAGGCGGTGCGGATCATTCAGGAGTGTGAGCAGCGCTATCTCGAAACCATTGATGCCAAATTGGTCAACTGACCTCGGGCCCCACGCCATGAACCGGGCTGGAATGCTGATCTCTCTGGTGGCACTTCCCCTGGCCGCACTCCCCCTGGCGACTGCCCCGCTCTGGGCAGCGCCGGGGCCAGCCTCCCAGCCCAGCAGCCGTGAAATTGTGCTGCAGCTGGGCCGGCGCACCATCAGCCTGCGGGATAACGGCAAGCTGATCAGCAGCTGGCCTGTGGCCATCGGCAGCCCCGGCACCCCCACTCCCCTGGGTCGCTTTGTCGTGCAGAACAAGGTGATTAACCCCAAGTACCAGAGCACCAAAAGCGGCAAGATCAATGCCACCGTGGGGCCCAACAGCCCCCTCGGGGATCGCTGGCTGGGCTTTCAGCAGAGCGGACCCAACCAATACGGGATCCATGGCACGCCGGCGGCCTGGTCGTGGACCGTGAGCTCCAGGTCTGCCGTCACCAACGGCTGCGTGCGGATGCTGCACGAGCACGTGCGCAAGCTGTTTGATCTGGTGGAGGTTGGCACCCCGGTGATCGTCCAGCGCTAAAGCAGGCGGCAACGGTTTGCCTGGTTGGAAAACATTCTGGAGATCGGTTCTTATCGGCCTCCTCCTGGCTCTTCTGGCGGTATCTTTTAGGCCCCAATGAGGTCTTGGGCCTCGATTCGTCCATCCATGACTCCGGCTTCCCAACCCCACCAGCCCGCCGAACCCCAGGTCAGCACAACGCTGAAATGGGCCAGCGATGGGGAGTTGTCGAGTCTCGATCTGGAGCGCATCCTCGAGCGGCTCTGTGCCGTTGATCCCGCGGCCCAGGAGCTCACCCGTCAGCTTCAGCTAAATTCCTGATCAGGCTGGAGCTTCGGGCCAGGGCCCTGGCCATGCCATCGCGGCTCGCCAGACCCCGCAGTGCAGCTACAGGCAACCCGGGGTTGGGCAATCCATGGGGCAGGGCTGCCGTTCTGGCGTCCTGCACATCGAAAACGGGCACTTGGCGCAGGCCGTTGGGGGTGAGCTGGTCTTCCAGCTGGGCCAACTGGGCGCTCAGCGGCAACCACACCAGATCTCCGCGCCGGCAGTCGATCAGCTTGGGCATCGTGGGAATTGTCTCGGTACCGGTCTGGCTGGGCCTGGGCTCGGCGTTGAGGGCCCGCTGCAGATCAGCCAGGGTTACCAGCCCCACCACCCAGGCTCCCTCTGACACCACCAGGCAGTGGCCATGGGCGTCCACCAGCTGGCGCAGGGCTTGACTGGCCGCCAGTTCTGCCGGCAGCACCAGGGGCGCCTCTGGCTCGAAGGCCTCAGCCACCGGCAACGCTGCCAGCTGGCGGCGACGTTGCTCCTCAATCGGGTCGGGGCCGAGCAGGCCCGGATCGGCTAGCCCCTGCCAGCGTTCCACCAGGGCGGCACTGAGCCCGGCGGCGGCCATCAGCGGCAACACGATGCGGATATCTCGGGTGAGTTCAAACAGCAGCAGCAGGGCCGTCAGCGGCGCCCGGGCACTGCCGGCCAGCACCGCGGCCATGCCCACCATGGCGTAGGCGGGAGGTTCGGCTACGGGCAGGTGCAGGCCGCTTTCGCCGAGCAGCTGGCCGTAGCAGTTGCCCAGCACGGCGCCGAGCACCAGCGCAGGGGCAAATCCGCCCCCCACAAATCCGGTGGCATTGCTGATGCCCGTTGCCAGTAGCTTCACGCCGAGCAGCACCAGCAAGGTCAGCAGCGGTACGCCGCCGTTACTGCCCAGCAGGGCCTCAACGGTGTCGTAGCCCACCCCCAGTACCTGGGGAAAGCCAAGGGCGATTAGGCCCACGCATGCCCCGCCCACGGCGGTGGGCACCCCGGGTGGCAGCTTGGCCAGCCAGGTTTGCAGCCTTTCGCTGCGCCCTGCGGCCAATAGGCTCACCAGGGCCCAGGACATCAGGCTGGCGACCAGGCCGAGCCCCAGGTAGAGGGGCAGCTCCAGGGGGGAACGCACCTCGTAGGCAGGCAGCCTCAGGATCGGCGTGTCGCCCAGCAACAATTGGGTGACCAGCGATGAGGCCACGGCTGCCACCAGCACTGCCCTCAGGCTGGGCCGCCCCTGGATGGCGCTGAAGCTGCCCTCAAAGGCGAAGAACACTCCGGCAATGGGGGCCTTGAAGCCAGCGGCCAACCCTGCGGCCACCCCCGCTGCCACCAGCGCCTTCTGACTCTGGGGTGACAAACCGCCGCGCAGGGCCACCCAGAGCCCCAGGTTGCCGCCACTTTCCACGCTCGGTCCCTCCGGGCCGAGGGAGGCGCCACTGCCCAGGCTCAAGGAAGCGCCCAGCAGGCGCAGCAGGGGGAGTCGGGGCTGGGCTGGCAGGGCGCCATCGGCCATGGCCATCAGGCTCGGTAACCCAGGCCCCAGCTCGCCGCCGTAGCGGCGCAGCAGCCCCACGGCCAGGCCCCCCAGGGTTGGCACCACCACTACCGGCCAAAGGCGGATCCAGTCGGGCAGCAAGGAAACGGGCAGCGCTGCCGGCTGGGGAGCGGCGGGGGGTGGCGGCAGAAAACCCAGGCCGCCCAGGCCAACCTGCAGCAGGGCCTTTAGGGGCGTGCCCGTATCCGGCGGCAGGGGGGGGAGCTCAAGCGGCGGCGGGGGCGGTTGGGCCCGACCAAAGGAGAGCAGCCCATCTACGAATGGTCCGAACAGGCCGTTGTTGATGAAGCCCAGCAATTCATGGAAGCCCACCACGGCCAGGCCCGTCAGAACGCCGACTAAGGCGGCCCAGGCCAGCAGGTTCCACTGGTAGGGGCGAGCTGAGGGCTCGCCGGCTTCAGGCTTCAGGCCGGACCGTTGCAAAGATCTCCTCCAGGATCTCTCCGGCCCCCTGGGCCTTCAAGGTGTGTGCCAGGGCCATGCCGATCGCCTCGGGATCCGTCTGGGCCCCCCGGGCCCCATCGCGGATCAGCCGCACGCCATCGAGGCTGGCCACCATGCCCGTCAGCACCAGCTCATCGCCCTCAATGCGGCTGTTGACGCCGATGGGCACCTGGCAGCCACCCTCCAGTTCTCGCAGAAAAGCCCGCTCCGCCAGGCAGCGTCGGGCGGTGGGGAGGTGCTCCAGCACTCGAATCTGAGCGAGCACCGCTTCGTCGCCTTCCCGGCACTCGATGCCGAGGGCGCCCTGGCCCACGGCGTGCAGGCAGATGGAGGGATCGAGCAGTTCGTGGATGCGATCCCCCAGGCCAAGGCGGCCCAGACCCGCGGCAGCAAGGATCAGGCAGTCGTAGTTGCCGGCATCCAGCTTCTCCAGGCGGGTGATCACGTTGCCGCGCACGTCCTTGAAGAGCAGCTGGGGGTAGTGATGGCGCAACTGGGCCAGGCGGCGCAGGGAGCTGGTGCCCACCACCGAACCCTCAGGCAGGCTGGCGAGGTTGCGGTCCTGGTGCTTCGCATGCACCACCAGGGCGTCGGCTGGATCTTCCCGCTCGGTGATGCAGCCCAGCATCAACCCCTCAGGCAGGTTCGTGGGCAGGTCCTTGAGGCTGTGGACGGCGATGTCGGCCTGGTCGACCAGCATCTGGGCCTCGAGCTCCTTGGTGAACAGACCTTTGTCGCCGATTTTGGCCAGGGCCACATCGAGGATCTTGTCGCCCTTGGTGGCCATGGCCTCGATCGTGATCTCCAGGCCGGCGTGGGCCTTGGCCAGTTCATCGCGCACCCAGTGGGTTTGCACCATGGCCAGCTGGCTGCGGCGGGAGGCGATGCGCAGGGGGTTGGCCATCGGTGCCAGATCACAGCAGGCCACACTAGGGGCCGAAGAAATCAAGGGGCAAGGGCCCCCAGGTGTCCTCGGCGGCGGGATCGCCCGGGTTGTGGCCGGTGATCAGCAGTCCCTCGCCCAGGCCGGTTTCCGGACGCACCTGAAAGCGGCCCGTGTGCTGGTTGGCCTTGAGAAACACCGCGCCGGCAATCTTCTCGGGCGCCTCGCCGGCGGGGTCTGGGGCCAGGGGGGGCCAGCCCAGCGCTTGCTCTAGCTGGCGCAGGCACTGGAGGGCCGCCAGGGCTGAATCGGCCATCACCCCAGCCGTGAACCATTCACAGGCCTCCATGCCAGTGAGCAGCTCGGCCAGCAGGGCCTTTCTGTCGGCAACCGCCAGGGGTGGGGCGCTGCGCAATCCGCGCAGGTCATTTAGCCGCACTATTTGATGTACTCCTTGAGTACGCCGTTGCGGTTGGGGTGACGCAGCTTGCGCAGGGCCTTGGCCTCGATCTGGCGGATGCGCTCGCGGGTCACATCGAAGATCTGGCCAATCTCTTCGAGGGTCTTCATGCGGCCGTCATCGAGGCCGTAGCGCAGCCGCAGCACGTCGCGCTCCCGCGGGCTGAGGGTGGCCAGCACCCCTTCGAGGTCTTCCCGCAACAGGTTTTTGGCAACGTCCTGCTCGGGATTTTCGATGTCTGCCTCAATGAAGTCGCCCAGGCGGGAGTCTTCTTCTTTGCCGATCGGAGTTTCCAGGGAGATCGGCAGCTGGGCGCTCTTGGCGATGAAGCGCAGCTTCTCGATGGTCATTTCCATCGATTCGGCGATCTCCTCCTCGGTGGGCTTGCGGCCAAATTCCTGGGAGAGGGTCTTGGTGGTTTTCTTGATCCGCGAGATCGTTTCGTAGAGGTGCACCGGCAGGCGGATGGTGCGGCTCTGGTCGGCGATGGCCCGGGTGATCGCCTGGCGGATCCACCAGGTGGCATAGGTGGAAAACTTGTAGCCCTTCTCGTGGTCAAACTTCTCGGCGGCGCGGATCAGGCCGAGGGAGCCCTCCTGGATCAGGTCCTGGAAGCTCAGGCCCCGGTTCATGTACTTCTTGGCGATCGACACCACCAGGCGCAGGTTGGACTGCACCATCTTTTCCTTGGCCCGGCGGCCGAGCATCAGGCGGCGGCGGAACTTGATCACCGGCATGTCCACCAGCGCGGCCCACTCCTTGGTGTCCGGGTGGTGGCTGTGATCGGCTTCAAACTGGGCCGCCAGCTCCTCCAGTTGCAGTAGGTCGGCGATCTTGCGGGCCAGTTCAATTTCTTCGTCGGCCCGCAGCAGGCGGATCCGACCGATCTCCTGGAGGTAAACCCGGATCGAGTCTTCGGTATAGACACCCTTGGGGCCCACCTTGATGCTCGCCAGCACCTTGGCGGCCTTGGCATCGGCCTTTTCCTTCTCCCCGTCGTCGTCGATGGGGCTGCTGGGCAGGAGCTCAGCTGCTGCTGCTGCTGCGGGCTGGACTGTTTTGGCCGGTTTTTTCTTCGCGGGCTCTGATTTAACGGTGCTGGCTTTTGTGGTGCTTGCTTTGGCAGTGCCGGCTTTGACGGTGCCGGCCTTAGCAGTAGTGATCTTGGCAGTGGCGACCTTGGCAGTGCCGACCTTGGGGGTGCTGGCTGTGGTGGCTTTGGTTTTGGCCGCAGCCTTCTTGGCCTTCGGTTCCCCAGCCACTTCAGTCGCTGTGGCTGGGAAGACCATCAGAATTTCCGGGCTTGCTTTGGGCTGGGTAGCAGCGGGGCTCATGGGAAACGGGAACTGGGAAACGGGAACTGGGGCAGATGGCGGCACAAAGCCGGGAGGGGGGACCGGTGCGTCTCAGCATCAGCTGATAACCAGCCCGAAACAGAAACCTGATTCAGGCGGGAGGCACAAGTGGGAACGACCGGTAACTTCAGGGCTGGGAACGACCCGGCAAATTGCAAAGGGTCGGCGGCCGAAGCCTGGGCAGGGCTGTCAGGGGTGGTCGCAGACCGGGAGCCCGAATGGTGGGAGGCTGGCTCCCGAGGGTCTCTCTTCAGGTCTTCCCGCTGGAAGGAACTCTGCTCAGTTCCGACGGCAGCCCTTGGACTGCCCAACCCCCACATCCTATGAATGGGCCGTGACCTTTGCAAGCACATCGGAGCCCTGGCTCCAGATCTGGCTGGAGGCGGGCCGGGAAGGCCAGATTTTTACCTATGCAAATGCGGAGCAGGAGCCAGCTGGGATCGGCGATCTGGTGCGGGTTCGGCTGCAGGGCCGTCCCCATACCGGCCTGGTGGTGGGAGCCATGCAAAAGCTGCCGGCCAGTCTCAGCGGTAAGATCATGCAGCCGATCCTGGCGGTGTGGCAACGGGCCGCCATAGATGGCCAGTGGCAAAACCTGATCGAGGCCGTGGCGGCTGCCTGCCACACCAGCCTCTTCAAAACTCTTAAAAGTGCCCTCCCCCCAGGCTGGTTGGGCCAGCGCCGCCAGGGCCCCAGCGGCGGGCCCAGGCCGATCTGGTTGGTGCAACGCTCCGCCGCGCCGCGGCCAGAGCAGCGCCTCACCCCTCGCCAACTTGATTTATTGGCCCATCTGGAGCTCCAGCCCGGGCCCGTGCCCCTGCGGGAGCTCTGCGCTGGCGGTGGCTTCAGCCGTGCCGTGCTGAAGGGATTGGAGGAGCGGGGTCTGGTTCATCGATCCCAGGGCCAGCCCCACCTCCTCCCCTCGCCGCCCCCGGGCGGGGTCGGCCCTGGGGCGGTACTCACCCAGGCCCAAGCCGCTGCGGTGCGGGCAGTCCTGGGGGCGGCACCCGGTCGGGAATTCCTGCTCTGGGGCGTCACCGGTGCCGGCAAAACCGAGGTCTATCTCCAGGCCGCGGCCCACGCGCTCGCGGCGGGTCAGGGTTGCCTACTGCTCACGCCAGAGATCGGCCTGATTCCCCAGCTCCTCGATCGGGCCCGCGAGCGCTTCGGCAGCCGGGTTGTTGAGTTTCATAGCGGCTTGTCCGATGCGACCAGGGTGGCCACCTGGCGGCGTTGCCTTGGCCCTGAACCTGTGCTGGTCGTGGGCACTCGCTCGGCCATTTTTCTGCCGTTGGCGCAGCTGGGCCTGATCGTGCTGGATGAGGAGCACGACAGCTCCTACAAGCAGGACAGCCCCATGCCCTGCTACCACGCCAGGGATGTGGCCCGCTTGCGGGCCAGGAACAGTGGGGCACGGCTGGTGCTGGGCAGTGCCACCCCCTCTCTGGAGAGCTGGTTGGGCTGCCAGGGATCCAACCCTGCCATCGAGCTGTTGCGCTTGCCGGAGCGGATCGGCTCGCGGCCCCTGCCAGCGGTGCGGGTGATTGACATGCGCCATGAGCTGGCAGATGGCCACCGCCGCCTGATCAGTAGGGCCCTGATGGGACGACTCGAGCAGCTGCAGGAGAAGGGCGAACAGGCGGTGGTGCTGGTGCCCCGGCGGGGCTACCGGGCCTTCCTGAGCTGCCGCAGTTGCGGCGAGGCGGTGCTCTGCCCCCACTGCGATGTGGCCCTCACCGTGCACCGCTCCAAGGCCGGCCAGGAGTGGCTGCGCTGCCATTGGTGTGACCACCGCGCCGAGCTGGGCGATCGCTGCGGCCACTGCGGCTCCACCGCCTTCAAGCCCTTTGGTGCCGGCACCCAAAGGGTGATGGAACAGTTGGCCGCCGAGCTGGAGGGGCTGCGGCTGCTGCGCTTCGACCGTGACACAACCCGCGGCAGGGATGGCCATCGCCGCCTGCTGGATCGTTTTGCCCAGGGGGAAGCGGATGTGCTGGTGGGCACCCAGATGCTGGCCAAGGGCATGGACCTGCCCCGGGTCACCCTGGCGGCGGTGCTGGCGGCCGACGGTTTGCTGCACCGACCCGATCTGCGCTCCTCGGAGCAGTGCTTGCAGCTCTTATTGCAGCTGGCGGGCCGGGCCGGCCGGGGCGAACGTCCCGGTGAGGTGCTGGTACAGACCTACAGCCCCGACCATCCGGTGATCCGCCATCTGGTGGATGGGCGCTACGAGCAGTTTCTGGCCGAGGAGATTCAGCTGCGCCGCCAGGCGGGGCTGGTGCCCTTCAGCCGGGCCTGCCTGCTGCGGCTGAGCGGGCCCACGGCCAGCGCCACGGCCACCGCAGCGGCCGCTCTGGCCGAAAGGATCGGTGCCGGCCTGGAGGAAGCCGGCTGGCTGTTGATCGGCCCGGCCCCGGCCCCGGTGGCCCGGGTGGCTGGCAAGAGTCGCTGGCAGCTGCTGTTGCATGGCCCCGCCGGCCAGGCCCTGCCCCTTCCCAGTGAGGCCCTGCTGCGTCAGGGCTTGCCCGCCGGGGTGGGACTGGCGATCGACCCCGACCCCATCAGCCTCTAGGCGGGTAGCTCGGGCAGGCCGAAACCAAGGGCCCGGCGCAGGCGCACCAGGGCCAGCACCAGGGCGAGGCCGGCCGCGATCAGCAGGCCGCCCAGGCCGAGCCCACTCCAGCGCCAGCAGGAAAGGTGCAGGCTGTTGAGCGCCCCGAACTGCAGGGGCCAGAGCAGGGCCACCCGGCCGGCCATGGCGGTGGCAGGCTCCGGGCTGGCCTGACGCACCGCCAGCGCCCCCACCGGTTCGAACTGAAGGCTGGCCCGGAAGCCCGGCATGGGGCTGATATCGCGCAGATCCACCGCCAGTTCAAGGGTCTGCCGCACCCCCACCAGCCAGTTGCGCTCTTTCAACCCAACTATTGGGGTGGGCAGGCTGATGCCGCCCAGCTGGGCGGCTTGCTCCAGGTTGGCCGCCAGCAGGGCCAGGGCCTGGGGGGCCGCGAGCACCGGGCTCTCCAGCCGCAGATCCCCGCCGGCATGGGCTTGGCTGCGGGAGGCCGGAGTGGGGCGAAAGCCCTGGCTGCGCAAGCTCTGGCTGAACTGGCGCTGCCAGGGGTTCAGCTGGGTGCCGCCGCTCAGCAAGGCGTGGGAGATCTGCAGCCGTCCTGGCCCCTTGAACTCCAGCTCGGTGCGCACCTCCATGCAGCCACTCAGCAATACGGTGAGCAGCAACAGCAGGATCGCCAGCAGGGCAAAGCCCAGGGGAGCCCGGGTCGGCCCCACCGGCGGCGGCGGGGGAGGCAGCGGCTTGCTGGAGCGCCGCTGCCGCGCCAGCTGTTGCATCTGGCCTCCCATCGCCTCGGCCGAGCCCAGATCCGGCAGGGTTATCGACCAGTCGCGGGGCCGCTCCAGGGCAGGCGCCTCCAGCACGCTGAGCAGATCCTGGGCCTGGGCCCGCACGCTGGCATCCCGGCAGCGTTTGATCTGGCGGCAACACACCATGGCGCGGCCGTTGTCGCCCCGGCCCATCCAGGCGGTGGCCAGCACCAGCTGGATCTCCGCCCCCAGCAAGGTGGCCGGGGAATGGTCCGGCACTAGGGGCTCAAGCAGCTGTATTACCCGGCCGTAGTCCCCCCGCTCCAGGGCGGCCCGGGCCAGAGAGAGCTGGGCGTCAGCCATGGCTGGAGCGTTGGCTGCCCACCACCATGGTGCCGATGCCCGCGTCGCTGAAAACCTCGAGCAGCAGGGCGTGGGCCACCCGCCCATCGACGATGTGGGCTGCCGCCACTCCCTGGGCCAGGGCCCGGATGCAGCACTCGGTTTTGGGGGTCATGCCGCCCTCTACCACCCCTGCTCGGATCAGCTCACGGGCCTGGGACAGGCTGAGTTGGCGGATTAGGGAGCTCGGGTCCGAACGATCCCGCAGGATCCCGGCCGTGTCGGTGAGCAAGATCAACTTTTCGGCCTGGAGGGCCGCCGCCAGTTCGCCGGCCACCGTATCGGCGTTGATGTTGTGGGCCTGGCCCTCGCCATCGGCCGCCACACTTGAGATCACCGGGATGTAGCCGGCATCGAGCAGGGGGAAGAGCACGGAGGGGTCGACAGCTGCCACCTCCCCCACCAAGCCGTTAATCCCTTCGGCGTAGGTGCGGGCCCGCACTAGGGAGCCATCGCTGCCGCACAGTCCCACGGCCTTGCCGCCGACCCGGTTGAGGCCATTGACGATGTGCTTGTTGACCCGGCCCGCCAGCACCATCTCCACCACGTCCATGGTTTCCGGGGTGGTGACCCGCAACCCATTGCGAAAGATCGGCTCGATGTTGAGCCGGGTGAGCCACTCGTTGATCTCCGGGCCGCCGCCATGGACCACCACCGGCTGGACGCCCACCGACGCCAGCAGCACCAGATCGCGGTAGACGGCGTCGCGCAGCTCTTCACGCACCATGGCGGCGCCGCCGTACTTGACCACCACCCGGCGGCCGGCAAAGCGTTGGATGTAGGGGAGGGCCTCACTGAGGACCGACACCCTCAGGGTGTCCTGGTTGCTGATCAAGGGTTCGGAGCTCTAGGTGGGTTGTTCGCTCGCCCCGGCTTGGGGCACCAGGGCCAGGCTGAATTCGCCCTGGCGGCCAGCCTGGATTTCCGCGCTCAGCCCTGGCCCGAAGAAGCGGCTGAGGCGCTCACGCCGGGCCTGCCAGCGCTCCAGGGGGACTCCCGCGCAGCGGAAGCGAAGGCGCAGGCCGTAGTGGCCGCCACAGTCGAGCTCTTCCACACTGAGCAGCTGGGGTGGGGCTTCCTCATCCCAGAGCTTGAGCGCCTCCAAGGAGCTCTCGAGGTGGGCTTTCTGGCCATAGCGCCAGCGATCCACGTCGGCCAGCAGCTTGCGCAGGGGCTCGCTTGCGGCCTGCTCGCGCAGCTGCTTGAACCGGCTTGCCGGAGTGAGCCGCTCGGGAGGAGGCAGCTCTGAGGATTTCAGGGCCAGGCCACCCAACAGGATCGGGATCCCGTAGAAGATCGTGGGCAGGCTCAGGTTGGGGATGTCGGTGGCGTAGGCGATTGTGCCGATCACCGTGAGCACGGCACCAGCAATGGTCACCAGGCTGCCTGGGGAGAGAATGGCTTGCATCCAGCCATCTTCCCGTATCCCCCATGGCCCATGAGCCCGGCACGGCCCAATTGATCGAAGACCTCAGGGCTGACCGGCTTTGGTTGCTGCGCCAGATCGATGCTGGCCGCTGGCCGCAATGGCGGCTTGATCTGGCGGCCCTGGAGCGGGAGCTGGGCCAGTTGCTGGACCAGCTCAGGGAAAGGGAGCAGTGACAGGCCGCTTTGATCAGAACAGGCTGCTTTGACTCAGAAGGGAATGTCGTCTTCTTCGGGAAGGTCTGATACCAGCGGAGAGGTGTTCCAGGTGGGCGCCTGGCTGGCTGGCTGGGGCACTGGCGCTGCAGGGGTTGGGGCGCGAGCTGGGGCCCGGCTCGCCGTAGGGGCGGGGCCAGGGCCTGGGCCGGAGGAGGAAGCGGGGGCGGGGAAGGAGGAGGAGGGGGCTGCAGCGGCGCCAACTCCAATGGCATGGAGCCTGGCCAGGGTGAATTCAGCCCGTTTTTCCTTGACCCCGTCCGGGCGGGTGACGGTGTTCATGCGCAGGCGGCCTTCCAGCATCAGGCGCTGGCCCACCTGCACCCTGTTCTGGAGCTCCTGGGCCAGGTTTCCCCATCCCACTACCTTCAGTTGGGCCGGGGGATCGTCGGGCCGCAGGCCGTCCATCTGCACGGCCATCTCCGCCACCGGCGTCTGGTTGTCCTGGGTGTAGCGCACCTGGGGCGCTTCGAGCACCTCGACTTCAAGCAGACAGTGATTCACTCCCAGACAACCATTGGCTGAAAACCATCCTGATGCACAGAGCTGAAATGCACCAGGAATCCAGGCGGCTCTGGTTGCTTTCCGGCACCGGCGAGGGGCCCGTGCTGGCCCAGCAGCTGCTTGCCATGGGCTGGCAGCTGACGGTGAGTGTGGTCACACCGGCGGCTGCTCTGGCCTATTCAGCCTCCGACGATCTGACCATCCAGGTCGGGGCCCTGGCGGGTGAGGCCGGAGTTGGGGCCGAACTGGCCGCTGCCCGGGCCGCTGGCCATCCCTACGCGGTGGTGGTCGATGCCAGCCATCCCTTTGCCTGCCAGGTGAGCCGCGATCTGGCGGCGGTCTGTGGCCGCCAGCAACAGCGCCTGTTGCGCCTGCTGCGCCCGGCCCTGGAGGGACCGGCCACCCTGCTCCCGGCGCTGGAGGATCTGCAGGCTGTGCCGCTGGCGGGTCAGAACCTGCTGCTGGCCATCGGCGCCCGCCAGCTGGCAGTGGCCATGGCGCAGAGCCGCGGTGCCCGCCACCACGCCCGCTTGTTGCCCACAGCCAACTCGCTGCAACAGGCCATGGCTGCGGGTCTGGAGCCGGATCGGGTCGCCTGCCTGCGGCCGGGTTCCGACCTGGCAGTGGAGCGGGCCCTGGTGCGTCGCTGGCGCATCACCACCGTGCTGGCGCGCCAGTCCGGTGGCTCCACCGAGCAGCTCTGGCGCCGGATTTGCCGCAGCGAGGGGCTGGGCCTGCTGCTGCTGCGCCGGCCCCAGGAGCAGGCGGGGGTGGAGAGCCTCGATGCGGAGGCGCTGCTGGCCACACTGGCTGGGCG
>NZ_JAGQCR010000169.1:0-7083 GCF_024346295.1 Cyanobium sp. BA20m-14 | reverse complement strand
GGCTTGCGGCCCTCCAGGCTCAGCCAGGCGCCGCGGGTCAGGCCGACCACGGTCCATAGCGCCACGATCACGTAGCCGATGATTCCTACGATCAGGGCGGCCCAGGCTCCGGTGGGGTGCACAGCCATCACTTCATTCACGCTGGCTAGGCGAGCCCCGCCTACGGCGGCCAGGGCGGCGAAGGGCAGCAGGATCAGGGCGGAGAGGGCCTCAAACAGCAAAAAAGCCCAGGGGGCGCGGCAAAAAGCAGCCCAGCCGTCTTCTACGGCCTGGAGCACGTGCAGTTGGCTGTCGCTGGAAGGGGTGAGGGCCATGATCAAGGGCATATGGTCCGGACGGTAGCTATGAAGACAGCAGGGCGCATCCCAGTTGTGGGGATTTGATGGAACTGGTTCTGCTGCGCTGGGTAATCAATAAGCTGATAAGCAATTCAAATTCTTCTCAGGATCTCGATGGATAGGGCCCAATCGGCACATCTTTCTTTCCTTGAAGAGCTACTAGGGCAACTATCGGGCCGCCAACGTCGACCGGGATCGACCCTCGAGCTAAGCGCCAGACGCGGCACGACCGCGGCGTCCAGTGCCCCCAACGGGGCTTTCACCGGCCTGCAGCTGGCTGCGATAGATCGGCAATCCTCCTTGGCCTCTGCACCGCTTACCCTTTCCCCAGCAGCGGAGTCCTCTCTGGAGCTTCGCAGTGAGCTACGTCGTTTTGATGGAGCCTCCAGCCTGGTGCATGAGCTTCTCGGCGCTGGCCTCGCGGCAGCGGAGCCGACCGTTTGCCGCTGCCCGGCTTGCTCCCAGCTGTTCGTCACCAGCACCAACGTTGCCTCCGGTGTAGGCGTGGCCGCGGCGGCTTTGGGCCTTGATCTCACTTTTAAGCTGCACAGCAACCCCTCGGCCAACCACCGGATCTACCTCGATTTCGATGGCTACTCGCTAGCCAGTTCCCAATGGGAGAACGGCCGGGCACTGCAGGTAGGGGGCTTCTACCAGGGAGGCTTCACCGATGTAACCCAGCAGGCGATTCAGGACATCTGGCGCCGGGTTGCCGAAGACTTCTCGCCCTTCAATATCGACGTCACCACTGAGGAACCAAACAGCGAAGACCTGAAGAAATCCGGCACCGGTGACACCCGCTGGGGAATCCGGGTGGCCATGACCACAAACACAAACCTCGTCACCCAAGCAACGATCTTCAATGCCGGCGATGGTGGTACCGCCTACCTGGGCAGCTTCAACTGGGCCACCGATGAAGTCTGTTTCGTGTTCAACGGTTACAACGGTACCGATGCCGCCTCGATCTACGCGGCGGCGGAAACCGTGAGCCATGAGGTGGGCCACAGCCTTGGCCTCAACCATGACGGCGGCAGCTACGGCAGCAATTCCAATTATTACGAAGGTGACAACCTCACCGGCGCTACTGGTTGGGGCTCGATCATGGGAGCCCCCTTCATCAATAACGACGAGAACGTCACCACCTGGAGTAAGGGTGACTACATAGGTGCCAACAACAAAGAAGACGATCTCGGCATCATCACCGGCAGCGTCAGCAACCTCTACGTCAATGGCAACGGTTTCACCTACCGGGTCGATGACTACGGCAACAGCGCCAGTACTGCGTACATCCTTAGTGGCATAGCCCCTAGCAGCTTCGGAATCATCGAGCGCAGCACGGATATCGACTGGTTTCGCTTCAGCACTGGCAGCGGCTCCATCTCCCTCAGCATTCGCAATGCCTGCAGGGTGTTCAGCCCCAATGGCGATGGGACCTTCAGCACCCAATACCTGGATGCCTTGGGGCCCAACCTCGACATCTCCGCCAAGATCTTCGACGCCAGCGGCGTTCTCGTCGGTAGCAGCAACCCCCTCGATCGGCTCGATGCCAGCTTCAGTCTGGCCCTCGCGGCTGGTGACTACTACCTCAGTGTCGAAGGGGTGGGCTTCGCTAACCCTCTCGCCAATCCGCCCAGTGGCTTCACCGACTACGCCAGTTTGGGTCAATACCTGATCAGTGGCACGTTGATCGAGCCGCCGCCGGGGCTGATCGTCACCCCCACAACCGGGCTCACCACCACGGAGTCGGCCGGCACGGCGAGCTTCAGCGTCGTACTCGCAACCGCCCCCACGGCCGATGTCAGCATCGCCATCGCCAGCAGCAACAGCAACGAGGGCACCCCCAATCCATCCACTCTCACCTTCACCAACGCCAACTGGAACATCGCCCAGATAGTGACGGTGATGGGAGTCGACGATGACGTCGTGATCGATGGCTCCCAGACCTATGAGATGAGCCTTACTAGCTCCTCCAGCGATTCCGCCTACCAAGGGCTCAGCAGCAGCGTCAGCCTCACCAACCTTGACAACGACCTGCCAATACTCAGCATCAGCGCACCCCAGACAGTGGTGGAGGGGCAGACCACCAGCGTGACCTACACGGTGAGCATGAGTGCGGCCAGCCCGTTGGCCGCGTCGGTGGCCTACGCCACAGCCAATGGCACTGCCACTGCGGGCTCGGACTACACAGCCAGCAGCGGCAGCCTCAGCTTCGCCGCCGGCGAAACCAGCAAAACCATCACCATCAATCTGCTCAACGACTCCCTCAACGAGTCCGACGAAACCTTCAGCCTCAGTCTCTCGGCGCCCACCAATGCCACCTTGGGCAGCCCCAGCAGCGTTATCACCACACTCACCGACACCCTGGTGGCGACGTCTTCGACGGTTTTGCCTACGGGCATCGAGAACCTGCGGCTCGACGGCACTGCGGCCATCAACGGCACGGGCAACACTGGCGCCAACGTGATCACGGGGAACAATGGCGCCAATGTGCTGAAGGGCGGCGGCGGCATCGACACCCTCACCGGCCTCGGTGACAGAGATACCTTCGATCTGAGTGGCCTCAGTAACTCAGCCAACCGCAGCACGATCACCGACTTCATCACTGGATCGGGAGGTGAGACGATCCAACTCTCCAACAGCCTCACCAGCCGCATCGGCACCACCCCACTCCTGGCCTTGGTCAACCAGGGAGTCCGAGTGACCCTGAACACCACCAACTCTGATGTGTTCTCCTTCAACTTCAACAACAACGAGGCCGATGTCAATCTGGCCAACAGCACCAACGGCTCCGCCCTGCTGGATGGGCTCAATGCCGCCAACGGCAGCGCCAACCTCAGCACCAGCAGCCTAGGTGGCAGCGGGTACATTGTTGCTTATGACAATGCCAATGCCTACATCTACCGCTTCAATGCTGGTGGAAATAATGCCGTGATCGCCAGCGAGATCGCCCTGATCGGCATCCTCGACAGCAGCAATCTGATCACGGTGGGTGCGCTGACGACCAGCAACTTCAGCCTCGTTTAGATCACTTCTGCTCAGGGGCGGCCCACCTCTGGGGGAGGTGGGCTTCATCTGGCTCACCTTTGGACGGGTTGCGAGCTCAGCGCAGCTCCCGCACCGCGGCCGCAACTGTTTCTATGGCCAGCGCGATCTCGGCATCGCTGCTGCCACGCCCCAGCCCAAAGCGGATCGCAGCGGCGGCTTCGGCGCGGCTGCGGCCCAAGGCCGCTAGCACGTGGGAGGGGGAGCCTTGGCTACAGGCCGAGCCACTGCTCACGGCGAGCTGCTGGCGTAGCAGCCGGTGCAGGCGCGTGCCATCCACCCCTTGCACCGTCACGTTCAGGTTGTGGGCTAGCCGCGGCGCTCCGGCGCCGTTGAGCTCTACGCCGTTGAGCTCGATGCCGCCGAGGGCTTTCAGCCCTGCCCAGAGCTGGTCTCGCAGGGTTCCTAGCCGCCCGGCCCGATCCTCCCGATCAGCCTCAGCTCGCAGCAGCGCCTCGCCTAGCCCCACCACCAGGGGCACCGGCAGGGTGCCGGCCCGGCGGCCGTCCTGCTGGCCGCCACCATGGAGCTGGGCAGCGAGCTTGAGCCCCGGGCGCACCAGCAGGGCCCCTATCCCCTTGGGTCCATAAAACTTGTGGCCACTGAGGCTGAGCAGGTCGATGCCCAGCTTGTCGATGGCAAGGGGGATGTGGCCGGCGGCCTGGGCCGCGTCCACGTGCAGCAGCACTCCCCGCTGCCGGCAGCGGGCCGCGATGGCGGCTAGGGGCTGGAGCACGCCGATTTCGTTGTTGGCGGCCATCACGCTCAGCAACAGCACGTCGTCGCCGAGGGCCACCTCCAGCTGGGCTAGATCCACCAGGCCATCGGGCTGGATGGGCACCAGGCTCACCGGAAACCCATGGCGGCCCAGATAGGCCAGAGGGTCGAGCACGGCCCGGTGTTCGCTCACCAGGCTCACCAGTCGCCGCCGGGGGTTGCCAGCTGCCAGGGCCGCTTCGCATACCCCCTTGAGAGCCAGGTTGTTGGCTTCGGTGGCGCCGCTGGTGAAGATCACGGTTTCGGCGCTGCTGCCCAACACACGGGCCAGCTGGCCCCGGGCCCGCTCCACGGCGGCGGCAGCTTCCAGGGCCGGGCGATAAAGGCGGTTGGCTGGATTGGCGCAGTGCTCGCTCCACCAGGGCGCCATCGCTGCCACCACCGCCGGATCGCAGGGAGTGGTGGCGTGGTGGTCGAGGTAGGCGAGCATGGGGTGCTTGCAGGCTTCCATGTTGCCAACCAGAACCCTATTGCTGGTGGCCCTTGCAGCAGCGCTGGCGCCACCCAGCTGGGCGGAGGGCGGCGGGGTGCGGCCAGAGGATGCCCGGCCGCCGGGACTGCTGCTGCTGCAGGAGCGCCCCGGCCTGGGCGGCAAGCAGGCGATTGGTATTTATGGGGCTGTAGCCGATGCCAAGACCCCCGGCCTGTGGCGCATCAAGCTCTGGGATGAGCAGCCCAACGACGTCAAGGTGCGCAGCGAAACCATCCGC
The DNA here is from genome assembly GCF_024346295.1 of Cyanobium sp. BA20m-14. Lineage (NCBI taxonomy): Bacteria > Bacillati > Cyanobacteriota > Cyanophyceae > Synechococcales > Prochlorococcaceae > Cyanobium > Cyanobium sp. BA20m-14. The sequence continues at coordinate 2,216 of NZ_JAGQCR010000169.1, read as the reverse complement.
TGCACCCCTTCGGCGCCGATGCGGGTTACTAGCGATGGCCCCAACCTCTACATCCGCGAGCTGAACCCGGGCGGAGCGATAACGACCGCCAATCGCATCGACCACCTGGTGTGGTGGGCCACCTGCTTCCCCGAGCAAGCCGGCAAGGATCCAGCTGGCCTGGGCCCCCTGGCCCGCCAGCTCGGCTACAGCGGCAGCCTGCGGGAATCCGAGCAGATCGTGCCTGGACGCTCCCGCTGAGCGCCTGCAGACTGATTCATGCCGACTGGATACCTGCAGAGTGGCCGCCATGAACCCAGATATGACTCCGGCCCAGGAACCTGAAGCGACGCCCGTGCGCTTGCTGCTGGTCGACGATGAACCCGGCCTGCGCACGGCGGTAAAGGCCTATCTGGAAGATGAGGGCTTTGCGGTGACCACCGCCAACGACGGTGAGGAGGGCTGGGCCGTGGCCCAGGAGATGCTGCCCGACGTCATCCTCAGCGACGTGATGATGCCGCGCCTCGATGGCTACGGCCTGCTCCAGAAGTTGCGGGCCGACGAGCGGCTGGGAGGCACGCCGGTGATCTTTCTCACCGCCAAGGGCATGACTGCTGATCGCGTCACCGGCTTCCAGGCCGGCTGCGACGACTACATCCCCAAACCTTTTGATCCTGACGAGCTGGTGGCCCGGGTCCACAACGTCGTCAAGCGCCAGCAGCGGCTGCTGGCGGAGGCGGCCCGCTTCGCCGATGCCGACATTGGCCAGCTGTCCAAGCAGATCACCGAGATTCGCTCCCTGCTCGCCACGGGCAGTGCCAAGAAGCCAGCCAGCGCGCCCGAGCATGTGTTCACGCCTCGGGAGGCCAGCGTGTTGCAGCTGGTGGCCGAGGGGATGATGAATAAGGAAATCGCCCGGCGGCTGGAAACCTCGATCCGCAACGTCGAGAAGTACGTCAGTCGGCTGTTCATCAAAACCGGCACCGCCAGCCGTACCGAACTGGTGCGCTATGCGCTCGAGCACGGGCTTGTTGACTGAAACAGTCTTGTTGACTGAAACAGGCTGGCTGGCGCCTGCCCTCAATGGCGGCTTCGCCTATAGGGATCGCATCGCCCCCAGGTCCGCCGGCCGGAGCGTCAGCGCTTTTTATGCCGGTTGCTATAGCCATTCAACGCCTACCGATTGGCTGCAGCGCCTCGCCGCCGGGGAGATCTCCAGGAACGGCCAGCAGCTCCAGGCCGATGGGGCCCTCGCAGCCGGAGATCGGCTGATCTGGCATCGGCCCCCCTGGCAGGAGGCGGCCGTGCCGGTGTTGCCCAGCCCCCTGTTCGACAACGGCGACCTGCTGGTGTTCAACAAGCCCAGCGGCCTGCCGGTGCTGCCGGCCGGTGGCTTCCTGGAGCACACCTTGCTGGCCCAGCTCCAGGACCGCTGGCCCGAGGCCCGGCCCGTGCACCGCCTGGGACGCTTCACCTCGGGCCTGCTGGTATGTGCTCGCAGCTCCACCAGCCGAGCCTGGCTAAGCGCCCTGCTGCGGGAGAGCACGGCGCAATGCCGCTGCACCAAGACCTACCGGGCCCTGCTCCAGCCCCCGGTCCCCGAGTCCCCTTTGCTGGCGCTGGAGCCCGACCAACAGCTCAGCCTCACCACGCCGATTGGTCGCTGTCCCCATACCCGGCTGGGCACCATATGGGCCGCGGCTCCGGCGGATCCGGTTGCCCTGCCGGCCCGAAGCGAATTGCGTCTGCTGGAGCGAGGCGAGCGGGCCTGGTTGGTGGAGGTCACGATCGCTACGGGGCGGCCCCACCAGATCCGCATCCACACCGCCGCCGCCGGGGCGCCCCTGCTGGGCGATCCGCTCTACGTCCCGGGCGGGTTGGCCGCCGAGCAGGCCCTGCCGGGGGATGGTGGTTACCACCTGCACGCCCACCGGCTGCGGTTGGTCTGCCCCGATGGCGACCTGCTTGCGCTGGAGGCGCCGTTGCCCGAGGCCCTGCGCGGAGCTGCTGATGGCTGAAGTTCAAGCTCCGGGCCTGCACCTGCGCCACTGGCCGGCCTGGCTGGCGCCCAGCGCCGCGGCTGAGCTGCTGGAGCGCCTGCAGCTCGAGGTGCCCTGGAAGCAGGAGGCGATCACGATTTACGGCCGCCGCCACCTGCTGCCGCGGCTCACCTGCTGGATGGCCGATCCCGGCTGCGGCTACAGCTACAGCGGCCTGGCCAACGCGATTGAGCCCTG
>NZ_JAGQCR010000168.1:0-7143 GCF_024346295.1 Cyanobium sp. BA20m-14 | reverse complement strand
CGGCTGTGGGGGGTACCAGTGGGCAGCAGGTCATCGAGCGCACTGCAGATCACTTCCACCACCTCTTTATTCGTGCGTTCCCTGGCTGTTCCGTTTGAACCAGACCCTCCAACGCAGTAGCGCATCCACGTGGTCTTCCACGTAGAGCCAGTCGCGCACGTTGGCGCCATCGCCATAAAGCGGTATCGGCTCGCCGGCGGCCGCCTTCAGGATCACTGGGGTTGCCCGCGTCCGCCATGCGGATCGAGCAGCTGCTGTCCCTTTGCGTCCGGCTGAACGGTGGATTTTGCGTCAGGATAGTGAGAACCAATTCAGCACATCTAAGCCCTCAAAGGCTTCGAAATCGGCGGTATTGCGCGTTACCACCACCAAGGCCTGTGTTGCGGCGATGGCCGCGATCTGGCCATCCGCAAACGGCGGACGCAGACCCCTGGCATCCAACCTGGCGCGCTGCTCGCCATGCCACAGAGCAGCCTTACCGTCGTAAGGCAACACGGTGAGGCCACTTGTCAGCAACCCCTGCAGATAACTGTTGAGTCGTTGCTGCTTTCGCCCGGAAGGCAAACGGTGGATGCCGTAGCTCAGTTCGTGGATCACCACGCTGGCCGTATGCAAGACATGCTCTTCCGATTCCAGCTGTGCCATAACAGCCGGATCTGGCAGCTCTCGCAGGGGTTCAGACAGCACATTGGTATCCAGCAGCACGTTCATCCGAGCTGCACCTCCCTGCCCGTTGAGCGATCGCGCCAGGCTTCGATTTCCTGTGTGCCAACTGGGCCTGAGTCCAGGGGCCAATCATCGGCATGGCGCCCATGGGCAACTGCACGCCAATCCGCGATGGCAGTCCAGACGCCTCGTCTTGACTGGTGGCCCTGCAATGAGGCGTAGGCCTGCTCGGAGATCAGCACGGCAACAGGCTTGCCATGGCGTGAAATGTGAACCACCTCGCCTGCTTCCGCCGCCTGCACCAAGCCGGCCAAGTGGGTTTTTGCTGTCGATAGAGACACCGCCTGATCCACCGTATCCATCCTTGAAGCTTAGACCAGAATTCTAGTCTAATTTTAGGGTGTAGGCCTTCAGCCATGGGCGGCCGGCCGGCTGCAGGTGGTCATGGCTCTTCAAACCCATTCAGCAGTTGCAATCCGTCAAACGCCTCTAAATCCCTGATGTTGCGCGTCACCAACATGAGGCCCTGCGTTGCGGCGATCGCAGCCTGCTCGGCTTTGCTTTGCCGGGTGAAAGCACCTACATGCCGGCGTGAGCTCCATCAGGGTCAGCCCTGAAAGATCGAGTCGCTGACGGGCTTGCCAGAGGTCGTGGCTGTCCTGCATGGCAATCCAGTTTTCGGCACTGCGCCCCAGCACCCGCGACAACCGCAGCGCCACCTGCCGGATGGAGAGCGCGCACGGCCTGCCGCCATCCCCGATGCTGAATTACCAGATAAGATGCTGAGTAATTCAGCCGATTTGACATGAGAAGCACAATCACCTCCCGCGGCCAAACCGTGATCCCCGCCGCGATTCGCGAGCGCTTTGCCCTCGGGCCCTCCCAGCGGCTGGAGTGGTTGGTGGAGGCCGATGGTTCAATCCGCGTGGTCCCAGTGGCCGCCTCCCCCATTCAGGCCTTTCGCGGCCAGGGGAAACAAGGGGGCTCCTCCCGGCGGCTGTTAGCCGATCGACAAGCCGATGCCGCCCTGGAGGCCTGATGTCCCGTTTCTGCCTCGATACCTCAGCCCTGCTCACCCTCCGTGATAACGAGCCCGGCGCCGATCGCGTCGTCCAGCTGCTGGAAGCGCCTGTGCGATGCGTGGCCTGTTTCATGACCCGCATGGAGGTGCTCTGCCGGGTCTGGAAAGATGAAGGCGAGCGGGCTGGCCGCCTGGCCTATGAGCAGCTCCAGGCCTTGCCGATCGACTGGCTGGAGGCCACCGAGCCCCTGCTGCTGAGCGCAGCTGAACTCAAAGCCAGCCATCGCCTCTCCTTGGCCGATGCCTGGATTGCGGCGGCGGCTCTCCAGTGCGGCGCCACCCTGTTGCACAAGGACCCGGAGTTTCAGCCGATCGCCGGCCTCGATCAGGAGTGGCTGGGGTGAGCAGCGCCCGTTCGACACCAGCAGCCGTCTGCTCCGCGTCAATTACGTAGGCGGGTCGCTCTGATCGCTGGAAACCCTTGCTGCGGCTTGTTTTTGCCGGTAGCTCTCGCCCTTGATGCCCACGATGTGGCAGTGGTGCACCAGTCGGATGGAGAGCGCGCACGGCTCGAGAACCACCCCTTCGATGAATTCCCCGGGGTGGGGCGGATGTGCATCACCATGGGGATGAGTTTGTTGGGGAGACGATCTGATTCACCTGGCGGAGCGTTGCTGTAGGTCGCCATTCACGAACTGATGCAGGATGCTGCTGATCAGGGTCTGATAGGGAATGCCCGCTTGCAATGCCCTTGTGCGGATCGCCTGGAGATCGCCGCTGGAGAGGCGAATGTTGATGCGCTGATCCTTCTGTCCCGTCGCTCTTGCGGATTCACGTAGACCCTCCAGGAGGGAAGACGTCGCCACACTGAGCATTGCATCGTGCTCAAAATCATCGAGTAGCTGCTGTTCCTCGGCGTCGAGCTGAACTATGGATGTTGTGTCAGGCACGCTTCCACCAGGGGAGGAGTCGTTGTTGTAATGACGCTGGGCTTTGCGGCTGGGGATGATGGTCTTCAGGAACAGATGGTCGTCTGCTTCCACGTAGGGCACAAGATGCACGTAGCCGTTGATTCGGACAACCAGAATCCGCTGGCCTGGGTAACGAGCCTGGCTTGGATGTTCCAGCACATCCAGGATTTCTCCGGCTTCAATAGCGACCACAACCGCCTCGAAGCAAATCTCTCGTTCGGCAATGAGATGGGCATTCTTCTCCGGACTCCAGGCGAACGGCTTCATGCGCCAAGCCTAGCCATCCTGTGTGCCTTATGTCATCAGGGGTGCCTGTCCAGCCGGCCGTCGCCATAGCCGGCCCGATCGCGCACCTGGCTGCACCAGTCGAGGTTCTCGAGATACCAGCGCACCGTTGCTGCCAGGCCGGCTTCAAAGCTGTGGCGCGGCTGCCAGCCGAGCTCGCTGCTGATCCGGGTTGGATCAATCGCGTAACGGCGGTCGTGACCAGGGCGATCGGTCAACGGCGTGATCAGACGGCTGTGGGGGGGGGTACCAGCGGGCAGCAGGTCATCGAGCGCACTGCAGATCGCTTCCACCACCTCTTTATTCGTGCGCTCCCCATGGCTGTTCCGTTTGAACCAGACCCGCCAACGCAGCAGCGCATCCACGTGGTCTTCCACATAGAGCCAGTCGCGCACGTTGGCGCCAGCTTCTCGGGAAATTGCCAGGGGCCGTAGTTGTTGCTGCAGTTGGTGAGCATTGGCCGCCTTGCTCGCTGAATAGGGGCGGGGTGGTGTGCAGATCTGTCGCCTGGGTCCAAACGCCTCAGACTGCTGTCATCTCCCTGGCGGGCGAGTCGTGCGCTCCCTCTGCAGCAGTCTCCCCGCCCGCACCCGCGGGGCCTGCCGGCGCCGGCAGGCGGAGGCCCTGCAGCGCCAGTGGCTCAGCCGGCTCGCCTGGGGGCCCCAGCCCGAACAGGCCGCCGAGATCCAGCTCTGGCTCGCTCTCTTTCCGGTGAGCTGGCAGCAGCTTCCCGATGTCGTGCTGCTTGAGCAGCAGATCGCCACCATCCGTCAGCACCTGGGCGGCAGCTTCAAAGCCCTGCTTACGGCGATGGTGCTCGACCCGGCCCTGCAGCTCTCGCTCAACGGCCCGGCCAATCACCGCAGCAACCCCAACGAAAACCTGGCCCGTGAGCTGCTGGAGCTCTTCTCCCTCGGCGAGGGGCACTACAGCGAAACCGATGTGCGTGAGGCGGCCCGCGCCCTCAGCGGCTATCGCCTCACCGCCGACCACCAGCTAGTGCTCGATCCGCGCCGCCATGATCCAGGACCCAAAACCATCCTCGGCCGCACCGCAACCTTCGATGGAGCCAGCCTGGCCGCCTGGCTGGCCGAGCAACCCGGCACCGCCCGCCACATCACCACCCGCCTCTGGCTACAGCGGGTGGGCACACCGCCGCCACCCGCGCGGCTGGAAGCCCTCGCCAGCGGCTGGCGCCAGCAGCAGCTCTCCATCTCCTGGCTCAAGCAGGCGATCGAGGCCAGCCCAGAGGCGATCGCCAGCCGCCAGCAGGGTCTGCGGCTCGCCGATCCGCTGGAGGTAGTGGCCCGCAGCCTGCGCCTGCTCAGCAGTCGCCACCCCGATGCCCTGGCCATCAGCCTGCGCGGCCTGAGCGCCATGGGCCAGGCCCCTTTTGAGCCGCCGTCGGTGCAGGGCTGGCCCCACAACGCCCAATGGCTCAACCTGCGCTGGCTGCAGGCCCGCCGCCGAGGCCTCCAGGCCCTGCTCGCCGATGAGGAGGTGTGGGCCAGCGCCGAGCTGCCCGCCGAGCTGCCGGCCAGCCTCACGCCGATTCCGCCCCTGGGCCTGGCCCTGCCGGCCGCGCCCACCCGTTCCAATCTGTCGGCCCTGTTCGCCGATCCCGTGTGGCAACTGGCATGACGATCTGATGAAGCGCCGCTCCCTGCTCTCGCTACTGCTCGCCGGCTCCGCCGGTTCCGCCCTGGCTGCAGGCCGCGTCAATGCTGGCGGTTCGCCATTTCAGCTGCCACCGCCCCTGCTGCCGCCTCCACCGGCACCGCCCCATTCCGTGCTGGTGCTGCTGGAGCTGCGCGGCGGCAACGACGGCCTCAACACCGTCGCGCCGCTGCGCGATCCCCTCTACCGCCAAGCCAGGCCCCGTCTGGCGCTGCCGGAGTCTGAGGCGTTGCCTCTGGTCTCTGGCCTGACGCTGCATCCCGCCCTGGCGCCGCTGCTGCCTCTCTGGCAGAGCCGTCGTCTGGCCGTGGCGCTGGGGGTGGGCTGGCCCCATCCCAACCGCAGCCACTTCAAGGCCGCCGACCAGTGGGCCACCGCCTCCCCCAGCGGAGAGGGAGTGGGCTGGTTGGCGGCCGCCCTCGATCGCCAGCACCATCCCGGCCCACTGCTGGCCCTCGGCCCCGCCGGCTGCCCGGCCATGGAGGGCGGCGCCGCCCTGGCTCTGCAGCTCTCCCCCGCGGAACTGAACGCTCGCCCGGTTGCCGGTGTTGATCCCGCCCAGGCCGGCAGCCATGCGCTGCTGCGGCGGATGCTTGCCCTGGAGCAGGCCGGCGCCCAGCAGCTACAGCTCCTGCGCCAGCAGCTGGCCCCCTTGCCCCCTGGCCTGGAGTTCCCGCCCAGCGGCCTGGGTCAGCAGGTGGCCCTAGCCCTGCGGTTGATCGGCAGCGGCGACTGCCCGCCCGTGCTCCAGCTCGCCCAGGGCGGCTACGACACCCACGCCGATCAGGCCGCTGGCCACGGCCGGGTCCTCGGCGAGCTGGCGGCAGCCCTGGCTGCATTCGCCGCTGGACTGGAGCGTCTGCCCCAGCGTCCACCCGTCACCCTGCTGGCCGTGAGTGAATTCGGCCGCCGCCTGCACGAAAACGGTTCCGGCGGCACCGACCACGGCAGCGCCTCCGTGGCCCTGCTGCTGGGCGATCAATGGCCCGATCGCTTGCTTGGCCGCTACCCCAGCCTCAGCGATCTGGACGATCGCGGCGACCTGATCCCTGGCCTCAGCCCACCTGAGCTCTATCGGCAGGTGCTGCAGGTGGCGGGGGTTTGAGGGTGCTGGCTCACCCGCGGGTGAGGTCGTCGGGTCACTGAAGGATGAAGATGCAACTGGGCTTTCAGGTTGTGGGTCGCAATAGCAGGAATCCGGCCTCCGGGTGGGTGCAGAACCGCTCGATCGTCTCCGCTTGCTGCAGCAACAGAATCGCCGTGGCGGCATTGCTGGCATTGCCGATGGCCAGACACACAACCTTGGGCGGACATCCCCGGGTCACGCTGAGATCGAGGAAATCCTCATCTTTGGTCACCAGGACCAGGCCCTCTTGGCGGGCCCATTCCCAGATTGCTGTGTCACTGGCGCCTCCCAGGCCGATCATGCGCACATGGGTGGAGCTCGGAAACCGCTCCATCAGCAGCTGTGGTGAACTCACGCTGGCCTGCCTATACCGCCGCTGCGCTGGTGATCAGCCGCTTTTCGCGCTCCGCCGCAAAAGCGAGACAGGCCAGCACATCCTCATGGGTGAGCTGGGGGAAGTCCAGCAGCAATTCAGCTTCCGCCCTGCCGGCTGCCAGGACGCCGAGCACATCGCCGACCGTCAACCGCGTACCCCTCACGCACGGCTTGCCGAAGCGCACTGCGGGGTCAATGCTGATTCGCTGAAGCAGGTCCATGGTCAGAGAGTAAGAGGATTTCCGGGGTCTTTCCGCGGAAGCATGAGCCAAAGGCGCACCCGGAGGCTGCGGGCTGACGGCCTCCGCCTCAACCGCCACCACTTGAACACCCACAAAGTCCGGTTCACTGGCTGAATCACCCTCCACCTCCAGGTAGAGCGCAATGGCCTCCTGAACACGCTCCATCAGCTGGTCCAGGGATTGCGCCTGGGTGTGGCAGCCAGGCAGAGCCGGCACAAACGATAGGGGCCTTTGCCGGGATCAGTTCGCCCCGGCCGCCGCCAGCACCCCCAGCCGGCCGCCGCTGTAGCCGCCCTGCTCCCGTACCCGCCGGCACCACTCCTGCTGCCCCAGGTACCAGCGCACCGTTGCGGCCAGACCCTCCTCAAAGCTATGGCGCGGCTGCCAGTCCAGCTCGCTGCTGATCCGGGTTGGATCAATCGCGTAACGCCGGTCGTGGCCAGGGCGATCCGTCACCGGCGTGACCAGGCGGCTGTGGGGAGCGCCAGCGGGCAGCAGGTCATCGAGCGCACTGCAGATAACTTCCACCAACTCTTTGTTCGTGCGTTCCCCATGGCCTCCTACGCAGCAGCGCATCCACGTGGTCTTCCACATAGAGACAGTCGCGCACGTTGGCGCCAGCTTCTCGGGAAATTGCCAGGGGCCGTAGTTGTTGGAGCAGTTGGTGAGCACTGGCCGCCTTGCTCGCTGAATAGGGCGAGCGGGAATCGTAGGGGGTGGTTTCGCAGAAGCGGCCCGTTTCGCCAAGGGAGCCGAACACCTCATCGGTGGAGATGTGGT
>NZ_JAGQCR010000167.1:0-7166 GCF_024346295.1 Cyanobium sp. BA20m-14 | reverse complement strand
GAGGCGATCGGCCAGGGCCAGTTCGAGCTCCTTGAGATCTGAGGCGGTGAGGGTCATGGCTCGGTTTTGGAGCGTTGGGTTTCGGCTGGGGGGGCCGGGCGCATGGCGATCACCACCCCGGCGTGCACCAGCAGCACTGCCAGCCAGCCAAGGGTGAGCCAGTTGAGGTGAATCCAGGGATGGCGCAGTTCCTGCACGACCCAGAGGCCGCTGTTCAAGGCAGAAAACAGGGCGGCGTGAAGGGTGAGGTTCACGATCCGCTCAAAGTGTCTGTAGGTGGGTTCTTCAGGGTTGGCGGGGCCGTACCAGCGAATCGGCATAGGAGGGGCAGTGATTTGACGGATAGGCCCTTCATGCGGTGAGAATGGGCCAGTGCGCTTGTAGCTCAGCGGATTAGAGCATCTGACTACGGATCAGAGGGTCGGGAGTTCGAATCTCTCCAGGCGCGTTTTTTCCCCCAACCGCCCTCGGGCGGTTTTTTTTGTGCCCGATTCGCGACCCATTCCCCGCACTGGAAGACGTTCCTTACGATCGGTACAAGAATTGAAATCCAACCATGGCCCTCACCGGCGGTGCTGCCCTCAACCAGTCTCTCGCCGATGGGGACCCCGCCATCGCGGCATTGATCGGCAAGGAGCTGAATCGTCAGCAGACCCACCTGGAGCTGATCGCCTCGGAAAACTTCACCTCCCGGGCCGTGATGGAGGCCCAGGGCTCGGTGCTCACCAACAAATACGCCGAGGGGCTACCCCACAAGCGCTACTACGGCGGCTGCGAGCACGTCGACGCCATCGAGGAGCTGGCGATTGGCCGGGCCAAGGAGCTGTTTGGTGCCGCCTGGGCCAACGTGCAGCCCCACAGCGGCGCCCAGGCCAACTTCGCCGTCTTCCTGGCCCTGCTCCAGCCCGGAGACACGATCCTGGGCATGGATCTGAGCCACGGCGGCCACCTCACCCACGGCTCGCCTGTGAACGTGAGCGGCAAGTGGTTCAAGGCCGTGCACTACGGCGTCGATGAGGCGACCCAGCAGCTCAATTTCGACACGATCCGCCAGCTGGCCCTGGAGCACAGGCCCAAGCTGATCGTGTGCGGCTATTCCGCCTACCCCCGCACGATTGATTTCGCGGCCTTCCGCGCCATCGCCGATGAGGTGGGCGCCTACTTGCTGGCCGACATGGCCCACATCGCCGGGCTGGTGGCCGCTGGCTTGCACCCCAACCCGGTGCCCCTTTGCGATGTGGTGACCACCACCACCCACAAGACCCTGCGCGGCCCCCGCGGTGGCCTGATCCTCTGCCGCGACGCCGAGTTTGCCAGGCAGTTCGACAAGGCCGTCTTCCCCGGCAGCCAGGGCGGCCCGCTCGAGCACGTGATCGCCGCCAAGGCGGTGGCCTTCGGTGAAGCCCTGCTGCCCTCCTTCAAGGTCTACAGCCAGCAGGTGATCGCCAATGCCCAGGCCCTGGCCAAGCGCCTTCAGGAGCGCGGCATCGCCGTGGTCAGCGGTGGCACCGACAACCACATCGTGCTGGTGGATCTGCGCTCGATCGGCATGACCGGCAAGGTGGCCGACCTGCTGGTGAGTGACGTCCACATCACCGCCAACAAGAACACGGTGCCCTTCGATCCCCAGTCGCCCTTTGTCACCAGCGGTCTGCGCCTGGGCACTGCCGCCTGCACCACCCGCGGCTTCGATCAGGAGGCCTTTGCCGAGGTGGCCGATGTGATCGCCGACCGCCTGCTCAACCCCGAGGATGCCGCCATCGAGCAGCGCTGCCGCGAGCGGGTGGCTGCTCTCTGCGAGCGCTTTCCGCTCTACGCCGAGGAGTCCGGGGCAGATCTTGTCGATGGGCAGCGTCAGCTGCAGCACGCCCGATCCCTGTAGCCGCCCGTAAGGTAGGCGCCAAAGCCCGCCGCCGGCCCGCTTCAGCCTGGTTCTGTGACCCTCATTGAAAGTCCCAACCTGGCGGCCCTGATCACGTTCGCTGTGGCGGCCCTACTGACAGCTCTGGTGGTGCCTGTGGTGCGTCGAGTTGGGTTGCGCTGGGGTCTGGTGGATGCCCCCGATTCCCGCAAGCAGCACTCCACTCCCATGGTGCGCCTGGGAGGGGTGGGCATTGTCATCTCCTTCAGCCTTGCCCTGGCGCTGGTTTGGCTGCTGGGTGGATTTGCCAACCTGCCCATGGAAAAGGACCAGTTGATCTGGACCACCCTGGCCGGGGCGCTGTGCTTTTTTCTGATCGGCCTGGCCGACGACCTCTTTGCCCTGCCACCGCTACCCCGCCTGGCTGGCCAGCTGGCGATTGCAATGGTGGCCTGGAACGAGGGTGTGAGGATTGGCTCTATAGAGCTGCCCATGGCCTGGCTGGGGGGAGCGGATCTGCTGCTCCAGTTGCCCGATTGGCTCAGCCTGGTTGCCACCCTGATCTGGCTGGTGGGCATCACCAATGCCATCAACTGGCTTGATGGTCTCGATGGCCTGGCGGCGGGGGTCAGCGGCATCGCCGCGGTGGGTCTGTTGTCGGTGAGCTTCAGCCTGCACCAACCGGCGGCTGGCCTGCTGGCGGCGGCCCTGGCCGGCAGTTGCCTGGGCTTTCTGCGCCACAACTTCAATCCGGCCCGCATTTTCATGGGGGATGGGGGTTCCTATTTCCTCGGATTCGCCCTGGCGGCCATCAGCATCGTCGGCCCGGCCAAGGGGCTCACCAGCGTCAGCCTGCTGTTGCCGTTGCTGATCCTGTCGCTGCCGCTGGCCGACATGTCGGCCGTGATCATGGGCCGCCTCAGCGAGGGCCACTCGCCCTTCTACCCCGACCGCCGCCACTTGCATCACCGCCTGCTGCGCAGCGGCCTCAGCCATCGCCGCACGGTGCTGCTGATCTATGCCTTCACCCAGTGGCTGGGTTCCCTGGCCCTGGTGCTGGTCAATGCTGAGCTGCGCTTTCTCTGGTTGGCGCTCGCCACCGCGTTGCTGATCTGGGTGTTGGTCAGCACCCGTCGTGCCTTGCAACAGCCACCTTCCAACAAGGAGCTCGGATGAGGTGACTGCCGAAATCCTGTGCATCGGTACCGAGTTGCTACTAGGCAACATCACCAATGGCAACGCCCGCTGGATTGCCGAACAGCTGGCGGCCCTGGGCATTCCCCACCACCGCCAGACGGTGGTGGGCGACAACCGCGAGCGGCTGATAGCCGCGGTGCGCGAGGCGGCCGGCCGCTGCCGGCTGCTGATCACCACGGGGGGACTGGGTCCCACCCCCGATGACCTCACCACCGAGGCGATTGCCGCCGCCTTCGGGGCCCCGCTGGTGGAACATCCAGAGGTGTGGGCTGACATTCAGGCCAAGATCACAGCCCGGGGTCGGGCGGTGGCACCCAGCAATCGCCGCCAGGCCCAGCTGCCCCTGGGGGCGGCCGTGCTGCCCAATCCCGCCGGCACCGCACCGGGGATGGTCTGGACCCCGCCGGCTGGCGCGGGGATCCAGCCCGGGTTCACCGTGCTCACCTTCCCCGGGGTGCCCAGTGAGCTGGAGCTGATGTGGCAGGTCACGGCCGTGGCCTGGTTGCGCGGCTCCACCCTCGCGGCTGGGGTGTTCGCCAGTCGGATGCTGCGCTTTTGGGGGGTGGCCGAATCCAGCCTGGCCGAGCAGGTGGCCGATCTGCTGGCGGGCGAGAACCCCACCGTGGCCCCCTACGCCGGGGCCGGGCAGGTGAAGCTGCGGATCACGGCCCGGGGCGACACGGCGGCGGCGGCAGCGGCGCTGCTGGTGCCGGTGGAGGCCGAGCTGCGCCGCCGCACCGGCAGTCTCTGTTTCGGCAGCGACGACGACAGCCTGGCCTCGGTGGTGCTGCAGTTGTTGCGGCAGCGGGGCCAGACGCTGGCCGTGGCTGAGAGCTGTACGGGCGGCGGCCTGGGGGCAGCCCTGGCGGCGGTGCCGGGGGCTTCGGATGTGTTTCTTGGCGGGGTGATCGCCTATGCCAATGCTGTCAAGCAGGAGTTGCTGGCGGTGCCGCTGGCCGCCCTTGAGGCTGATGGAGCGGTGAGTGATTCGGTGGCTACAGCCATGGCCGAGGGGGTCCGCCGCAGGACAGGAGCCACCTGGGCCCTCGCTGTGACCGGCGTGGCCGGGCCCGGGGGAGGCAGTGGCGATAAGCCCGTGGGGTTGGTGCATATCGCCCTCGCCGGTCCGGCTGGCTGCAGCAGCGAGGGGGTGCGCTTCGGCAGCAGCCGGGGGCGCAGCTGGATCCAGTTGCTGACGGTGGGTGAGGCCCTCAATCGGCTGCGGCTGGCCCTCTAGGGTGTGGGGAAATGTGTCTGCATCCGCTTTGAGCGCCGGCACCCTCTACGACAAGGTCTGGGATCTGCACCGGGTGGCCGAACTTCCCGGCGGCTCCACCCAGCTCTTCATCGGCCTGCATCTCATCCATGAGGTGACCAGTCCCCAGGCCTTCGCTGCCCTCAACGACCTGGGCCTGAGCGTGCGCCACCCCGAGCGCACCGTCGCCACGGTGGATCACATCGTGCCCACTACCTCCCAGGCGCGGCCCTTCGCCGATCCCTTGGCCGAACAGATGCTGGCCACCCTGGAGGCCAACTGCGCTGAGCACGGGATCACCCTGCATGGCATCGGCAGCGGCCGCCAGGGGATCGTGCACGTGATCGCCCCCGAGCTCGGCCTGACCCAGCCCGGCATGACCGTCGCCTGCGGCGACTCTCACACCTCCACCCACGGGGCCTTCGGTGCCATCGCCTTCGGCATCGGCACCAGCCAGGTGCGCGACGTGCTGGCCAGCCAGAGCCTGGCGATGGGCAAGCTCAAGGTGCGTCGCATCTGGGTGGAAGGGCAGCTGCAGAGCGGTGTCTATGCCAAGGATCTGGTGCTGCATGTGATCCGCAGCCTGGGGGTGAAGGGCGGTGTGGGCTATGCCTACGAGTTCGCCGGCCCGGCGATCGAGGTGCTCTCGATGGAAGAGCGCATGACCCTCTGCAACATGGCGATCGAGGGCGGTGCCCGCTGCGGCTACGTCAACCCCGACCAGATCACCTTCGACGATCTGAAGGGTCGGCCCTTTGCGCCTGCCGGTGCGGCCTGGGATCGGGCCGTGGCCTGGTGGAGCAGCCTGGCCAGTGGGCCTGATGCGCTGTATGACGACGAGGTGCGCTTCGATGCAACCGCCATCGCCCCCACCGTGACCTGGGGAATCACCCCGGGCCAGGGCATCGGTGTAGACGAAGCGGTGCCCACCCTCGAGCAGACCCCCCCAGACGAGCGCCCCCTGGCCCAGGAGGCCTATCGCTACATGGACCTCCAGCCAGGCAAGCCGATAGCCGGCACGCCGGTGGATGTGTGTTTCATCGGCAGCTGCACCAACGGCCGTCTCTCCGATCTGCAGGCGGCTGCAGCCGTGGCGAAGGGCCGCCGGGTGGCCCCCGGCATCAAGGCCTTTGTGGTGCCTGGTTCCGAGCAGGTGGCAGCCGCTGCTGAGGCTGAGGGGCTCGATCGGGTATTCCTGGCGGCCGGCTTCGAGTGGCGAGAACCCGGCTGCTCGATGTGCCTGGCCATGAACCCCGATCGCCTCGAGGGCCGCCAGATCAGCGCCAGCTCCTCCAACCGCAATTTCAAGGGCCGCCAGGGTTCCGCCAGTGGCCGCACCCTGCTGATGAGCCCAGCGATGGTGGCCGCAGCAGCCATCGCTGGCAAGGTCAGCGATGTGCGCCAGCTGTTGCCCACCATGCCGTGCCAGTAGCGATGACCAGTTCGCCATTCCCCATGGGCCCCATCCCAGCCCTGCGCGGCCGGGCTGTGGTTGTGGCCGGAGACGATATCGACACCGATCGGATTATCCCGGCCCGCTTCCTCAAGTGCATCACCTTTGAGGGGCTGGGCAGTCAGGTGTTCGCCGACGACCGGGCCGAACGCCCCGCCAGCCACCCCTTTGATCACCCAGCAGCGCAGGGCGCTTCCCTGTTGGTGGTGAATCGCAACTTCGGTTGTGGATCCAGCCGGGAACATGCGCCCCAGGCCCTGATGCGCTGGGGCATTCGGGCAGTGGTGGGGGAGAGCTTCGCCGAGATTTTCTATGGCAACTGCCTGGCCTTGGGCATTCCCTGTTTCACGGCCCCCCATGACTTAGTGCTGAGCCTGCAGGCGGCACTGGCCGCCATCCCCACGCTCGAGCTTGTCGTTTGCCTGGATACCCTTCGACTCGAGGCAGCTGATGGCCAGAGTTGGCAACTTGAGTTGCAGCCAGGTCCACGCCAGATGCTGCTCTCGGGTCAGTGGGACGCCACCTCCCAGTTGCTCTCCAATGGTGCTGAACTCGATCGCTTGGTTGGGGCCTTGCCCTACCTCAGCGGATTCTAGGCCTGGGCACGAAGGGGGTGCCGGTGCCTGCGAAGTTGAAGTCGTTGAGTTTGACCCGGATGCCACCAATCCCGTCGTAGGGGCTGTAGAAAACCCCGATCTCATAGGAGCGCCGTTGTAGTTTCAGCTCCATATAGGAATAGGAAGCATCGCCGTAAAACTTCGAGCGGCTATCAATATTGAAGGTGGCGCCAGCTTCAACTACCAGTGGCCCATAGATCTGCTGGGCTACCTGAAAACTCACCGTGCGAAGGTCCACGGTTCGGTCAAAACCAAATGGGCTGGCCCCATTCAAAAAAGTGCCGGCAATGGAGGTGGAGAAGCGGGTGTAATCGAAAAAGGGTTTGTCGAATTGGCCAATGGTGAAGGCGGGGCCACCCCAGAGGGTGAGTGTGTTCTGACTGGCGCCGTCGCTGTAGCTGGCTACATAACCGCTTGCGCCAAAGTCGAGCCCAAAGCCTGGAACTACCGGGGATGGTGCATAGCGAAAACCGCGGGTGGGGTCATCGCTGGTATCGAGAGCTGCTCCCTGCCAGAGCTGAAGGGTGCTGCTGATCGCCAGGTTGGCGTAGCTGCGCCAAAGGGTTTCGAGGGTGTTGGTTTCAAATAGTGTTGCTTCGTAGTTGCCGGATTGGGCGGCCCAATTTAGGCTAACTGGCTGAAAGAATGGCCCCTTGCTGCGTGCGACAGTTACCTGCTCGGCTGCCTGATCTGTTACCTGATTTGTTGCCTGATCTGTTGGGCCGGGCGTTTTCGATGGCCGCGGTGATTTTGGTTTGTTGAGCACTATGCTGCCCGCTAAAT
>NZ_JAGQCR010000166.1:0-7240 GCF_024346295.1 Cyanobium sp. BA20m-14 | reverse complement strand
AGGATTCTTTTGTGTAGCTGGAGCCGTTGGGGTCGAGGGGATCGCGTAAGGAAATGGCGTAGGTGACTTTAAGTGGGGTGATGTCCGACGCAGAGAAGGCGGTTACCCCAGTGGTTACAACTTCTGCCGTTTGGTCTGCGCATGATCTGGTCGCACCTTGGGTGAGAAGTGCTCCATCGACTTCGATCATGGGTCCGCGTCTCTGGAGACTGGAAGTGCCGGATGCTTGATCAGGTACAAGTTCGTAGCAGGTGGCTACATCGTATCCTGGCGAGCCTGTTGCTGAACTTGCTGGGTCGCCATCGCTGCAGCGATTGCTGCTGCCAGAGTAAAGAGGTTCGCAGGTGATCAGTTCAAGCCCACTCCCAATGCTCCGCACATTATGAGCTTCAGCGATCTCCGTGTTGAGCAGAAAACGCACCCTGGACCAGCGCTCCTGCAGTCTCAACTGGCCACCTAGCCGCTGATGAACGCGGAGTTGGGGTGCGAACACGGCTGTGGTGATGACAATCAACAGGGCGCCGATCGCTGTAACCACTGCCAGCTCAACCAGGGTGAAGCCGGTATCCGATCGCAATAGTGGCGAAGGCCAGGGACGCTGCGGTGGTTTCATAATTCAGAACTTCGTGAGCACGCAGCTTCCGCTACTGCTGACATTACCCATCTCCATATTGCCAAACAGGCCATTAAGTTGGATGCAGCGGGCTGGACCATTATTTGCCATGGCAATGGTGATCAGCACGTCTTCTTTGGGGTACTTGCTGGCACGCTGGGTGAAGCTGAAGCTATTGATATTAGCTGTGATTGAGTAATTTGCTCCACTGGCAGATTCAGGCAGCTGGTAAGGATTGTTGGGAGTTACACATGTCTCTGGTATGGGTTCTGCCACGCTGGCTACGGTATCTCCGTCGGTGATGGCGCCCGCCCTGATCAGCACGGCGCATGAGCTGCCCTTAAGAGCAGAGTTTCTAACCTCTTGAAGCCAGCCCGCAAGGCCGGTCGTAAGGTCATTCACCTGCGCTTTCTTATAGCTATTAATCATGGCTGGAAGACCCAGCCCTCCAATCACGCCCAGTATCGCCACTACTACCAGCAGTTCGAGCAAGGTGAAGCCGTGGCCCTCTGATTGGCTGTATTTCAAGGACACCACTGGCTTACGGTTGGCGAGAGAATGATTTGGGTTTTGGGCACTTCGGGTGGGCTCCATTCCACAATGTAGAGGTGTCCATTGGAACCGTTATTCGGATGAAGCCTGGCCGTTCGAGTAATGGCAATGGTGCTGTTCTTGGGTTGGATGGTAGTACTTGAACCAAGCTTTTCCACTAGGGCCTGCGACAGGTTGGATGGGGTGTTTTTACAGAACCCCGCAAAGGTTGTGAAAGCCGCCAAACTATTGGGGCTAGGGGCGTACTGGTATTTAGTGGGAGGCGGCAGGGCAAGACTGGCCACGCTGCAGAACCCCGTGAAACAGATGTAGTAATCATTGAGTCTTTTTGTTTCTGCCAGATCAGCGTTGATGGCTGCGGAGATAGCGTCGCGGCTGTTGATGTTTTTTACAGATTCGACTGACGAAGTAAAGAGGCTTATCAGCGCAACGCTTGACACTGTAAGTACGCCAGCGGAAACGACTGCTTCCGCCAGACTGAATCCCGCCTCGCTGGCTTGATGCTTTTTAGCCTTCAGCTGACGAATCGAGGGCATGTCTCAATTCCCGAAGAAGCGGTAGCGGCTGGTGCTGAGGGCCACCATGTCCCAAGGGAATAGGTCGGTGAAGCTATGCCCAGTTAAGCTATTATTGAAAGTATTATTTTCATCGGGAAGTATTCCCATGAGTATGAAGACATCTGCCACACCGGTCCTGGGTATGTTGAGTTTGGCACTGGTGCCACTGATGTCAAGCCGGTTGGTCCAGACAACAGCCTGAAAGGTGTCGGTTGACCCTCCTATGAGCCTGACAGCAGCTTTTGGTGCATAAATGAAAAAACGGGCTTCTCTGGTGGAGCCCTTCATTGTGAGATCTTGAACGCCCGATCCAAACAAAGAAAGATCGGTGACGTTGCCTACAAATGCGGTGCACGACTTGTTCTTGCAGTGCCTGATGGTTCCGCTTGCAAGTGTTTGTTTAATTCCGGTGCCATTGGAAGGGAAATAAAGCCTGATCCTTCTAGAGCTATTGCCACTGATAAAAATTAAATCATCGGGGCTTCCGCTGAGATCTATGCCGCTATATATACAGTGGATATCATTTTTTAGAAGTGTGCAGTTTCCTGGCAAAGGGCCCGTACTGGTTGCATCAAAAATAGTGCTTGGATTGGATAAAGGAGGTATAGACGAAGTTTCTCGACTCAATAGGGCGGGGCAGGGCAGGAGGGTACAGGGCTTAAGCACTGGGGGGGTGCCATTGAATGAGCCGGGATATGTGGGCAGCTCTGGAAGCTTGATATCAAGCCGTTCCATCTGGTTGCCGGAGGTGTTGTCGGCAGGGATGCATTGATCTGATTTTGCGTACACGCAGTACACGGGGTTAACGGCTGCCAGCCGGCTATTCAATAATGTGGAGCCCCCGCCTAAAATAGAGCCTCCAATCTCTTCATTGCCAACAACAACAATACCAAATCCTTCAGGGTCAAGCCCTTGAAGCATGAGGCAGCGATTGCTAGTTGGGTTGGCACGACTAATAAGGGCATAGTTGCTGTTGCCGTGGCCCTTCGGGGAATTATTGACTGAGTCTTGATGGCTGCCAAACGGAATCTTGCAGCATTTGGGTACCACGCTGAAATCTTCCTGCAGAATTGTGCTGGAAGCAATTTCATTGCTGTCGCTATTGCGGTAAACAACCGCCTCAACGCTGAGCCGGAAAACACTAGAGCTTTTAGTATCGTCTAGCAGTGAGAGGCTGGAGCCAGATTTTAGCTGAATCTTGAAATCTTTTGAATTTGGCCTGTTTACTATTCTAAATGCACGGGTAGACCCATTGCGAATTTTGCTGATAGCGCCATTATCTGCTACATAAAAATAACCATTATTAACTCTGCTGCTGCCAAGATTGAGATCTGATAAGCTTGGGGATGCCTGATATGCCTTTGCTCCGTTTATGTAGGTTTTGGTGCAAGGATTCAAGTGGTTAGTCGCAGCTTGGATTTCCGTCCATAGAGATGTGGCGATATCTGGATTGGCTTTTTCTGCGCTCTGAGGATGGACAAGTAGGTGGCGATTTTCTTCCTTATTTATTTGGCTGGTCAGGAACGCCATTCCACTACGGGCCACATTGCGTGCCTGAAGGCTTTGGCCTTCAAAAATCGAGCCAAGCATTGAGCTGGAAGATTGATTCAGGAGAGTGACCGTACCAGCGATGAAAATCAGAGCAGCCGTTAAAACGTATGCTAAGGAGAAACCACCTTGATGCTTAATATATTTTTTGCTATGGATCGTATTCCAAAGGATTGACCTTTTAGTGCTCCGGCTATGATAGGGGTAGGAGCGAATCATTTTTAAAAGTATCAAATCATGAATTAGTCAGCTTGCGTAGTACCGGCATTTGGCAGGGTCAGTCTTCCATCGCTATCAACTGAGGCCGTGTAAGTGGCGCCGCCTGTTATCGCTGCTGTAAAATCACCTGGGCAGCTCGCTCCTGTGTAGGTAATATTTGGGTCACCGCTCTTGGTAGTTGGAGTGAAACTGCCGCTCCGATCCACAAGCCATGCTTGGCATTCCTTGGCGCCTGAAGAAGTTAGCGATTTCGCTACAGCTACTTTTGCCTTGCCTGCCTGATTAAGAAATGAAGGCAGGGCTACAGCGGCCAGAATCCCGACGATAATCACCACAACCAAAAGTTCTATTAAAGTGAAGCCATGGCCCGTGGACGGCCGCGAGCGCACAGGGCGAGAGGTGAGGTGCTGGATCAGCCGGTGGCGAATTCGGGCGCTGAGGGCGATGTTTTTCATGGAATGGATCGGGGATTGACGATAATCCCTGGCTAAGTTCAGCCCAAGGTATCGGTTGCCTCCTGTGCAAGCAATGGGCTAAAGGCGATTGTCCGCTGCGAAAGCCCTGGGATCTCTAGATGAGTCGTATCTGCAGCATTCGCGACGCCGATTGCTGCGGCTCCGGGGGGGCGTGTCTTCCCGGCCGCTCCCTGTCTCTGCAGCGGCCGGGCTTTTCTGATGGTCCGTCTCCCCTGATTCAGGGCCGGCCCCAATCGCCCCGACCAGCCCATTCGCCGCCCTTTGTCACTGTCATCCACTGGTGCGTGCGGCCTGGCTGCCCGACACATCTCTGAAAATGCATGCGCTGAAATGGAAATGGGTCTCAGGTCATTACATGGGCAGGGAGCCGTGAGAGCTTGGGTTCTCACACCAAACCAAACTCGTATGGATTCCCGCACCCGGCTCCATGCTGAGCTGATCGCCTTCCTCTGTCTACACAGCCGCTTCGCAGAACATCGCCACCTGGTTCTCCTGGCCTGAATGGTGAGCGGGTTCTTGCTGAGCCAGAACGTCTATTTCGACCATTGGAAGGCTGCGCTGCCGCTGGGTCGGTGCCTTGCTGCCAGCCGGCAGCGGTGCGCTCAGCGGTGGCTGAGCAATGGTCGCATTGATGTGGAGGCGCTCTATAGCCCTCTGGTGCTCTGGGCGATGCAGCCGTGGCAAATGCTTGCTCACTGTGCCAGCTTCGGCGCCTACGTTGGGATCGCGCTACTGGAGAAGGCCGATCAGCTTGTGGCCCGGTTCGGCGCCATCACACTTCTGGCCGATCGCGCTTTCCCCAGTACTGAGCTGCTCGCCTGGTTCAGCGGTCAAATCCGCTCGAGCTGTGTGATGCGGTTGCGGGGCTAGAATTGAATCTACGGCACCGCTGCTCCGATGGGCTGTGAGGTGCGCCGACTGCGGCTGCCCCGTGGCCACTGCCATGGTTTCCGGGACGTGCAGCTCAGGGGCGACGACCGTCCGCGGGCCAACCTGGTGCTGGTGTTTCGCGACCAGAAGTCGCGAGTCTACCAGCTGGAGAGCAGTGGTCTGCGGGTCCCTGATCGGATCAATCGGCTCTTGCTGCTAGTGGCGATCGCGGTGTTGGTGAGCAGCCTTCAGGGATTTGCCGTCAGCTTGGCCTGGATTCCGTCCCATTGCAGGAGCTGAAGCTCTGAATTCGCAGCCGCGGCTTGCAGCGGCGGCTGAAACAGCCCTGGTTCACGCGGGTGGAACTGCCGCCACCACCACGAACCGCGCAGCTGGCGGTCGCATGACTGTCTCAATTGAGAAGTGTCGTGTTGCCAGGCGTGCGACGCACCTACCGGGTATCAGCGGTGAGACCAGGGTCCGAAGCTGCGGACGGAACTGGTCCAGGCCGAACAAGTCGACACCGGATCGTGCCTTAAAGTGGCATGTATTGAGCAACGGTGAGGGTTGGAATGATGACCTTGAAGCGTTTGGGCGCGATAAGTAATCTATTGGCATCTTCCATTGCTTGCCCCCCCCTACTTATTGCCGGTTTGAGTGCGACGGGGCTGTGCTTGAACTTGTTTTCAGGTATGCCCGCCCAGGCACTTACGGTTACAAATTCTGCCACCTTTAACCCTGTGCTTGAGGTTGACGGCGGATATCGTGACACCGGGCTGGCAATAAGCGGTCTTGGCGCTTCGGTTGCTAGCGTCTCACTCAGCCTCAGTCTTACAAAATGTGGAGCCACCATTAATGCAGATGGCAGCTGCAATGTGTACAGCCCCCCTGATTTTTCTTTCAATGAAGATATTGGGTTGTATCTTATAAGCCCAGGTGGTACTATCTCCGCCTTAGTGCTTCCATATCCCCGCTCAAGTTTATCTGGCCAGGACGGCGGCGCAACAGTTACCTGGAATTTTCAGGATTCCTTTTCCTCAACAGTAGGAGGTACTACCTTGGTTAGCGGAAGCTACAAACCCACGGATCTTTTTTCCAGCTTTAATGGACAAAATCCCAACGGCATCTGGACGCTTCGCTACGAAGACACAACACCACTTGCCCCTCTCAGCCTCAACAGCTGGTCCATCTCCGTAACTGATGAGACCGCCCCCGGCCCTGGGCCCACCCCCGCCGACGTGCCAGGTCCTCTTCCTCTATTTGGCTTGGCTGCCGCCTTTGGCTGGAGTCGCGTGCTCAGGAAACGGATTCGGGCCCGCCGTGCCCTTCGGCCTAGTTCCTAGGGATTACCAGCCAGGCCCTGCCTAAGGTCGCCCCATGCCTCTGCTGACTCTTCGTCCTGCCACCAGCCTTTCGGGCCGCATGGCCCGTTGGGGTCTGGTGATTGTGGTGGTCTATGCCCTGGTGGCAGTGCTCACTCCCCTGATGGTGCAGGCGGGCTGGTTGCCCGAACCCAATGCCGGCCTGCAGAACCCCATCTACGCCGCCCCCTCCCTGGGCCACTGGTGCGGCACCGATCGGCTCGGCCGCGATGTATGTGTGCGCACCCTGGCCGGTAGCGGTGTGGCCCTGCAGGTGGTTTTGCTGGCCCTGGTGATCGCCCTGGTGATCGGCGTTCCCCTCGGCATGGTGAGTGGCTACCTGGGCGGCTGGGTAGATCGGCTGCTGGTGCTGCTGATGGACACCCTCTACACCCTGCCGGTGTTGCTGCTTTCCGTGGTGATGGCCTTTCTGCTGGGGCGTGGCCTGCCCAATGCCGCCGCTGCCCTCTGCGTTGTCTACATCCCCCAGTATTTCCGCGTCGTGCGCAACCAGAGCGCCCAGGTGAAGGCCGAGCTCTATGTAGAAGCGGCCCAGTCGCTCGGGGCCGGGCCTCTGTGGATCCTGCGCCGCTACCTGCTGCGCAATGTGATCACCTCGGTGCCGGTGCTGCTCACCCTCAACGCCGCCGATGCGGTGCTCGTGCTTGGCGGCCTTGGTTTCCTCGGCCTGGGCCTGCCGGAAACCATCCCCGAGTGGGGCGGCGACCTCCAGCAGGCCCTCACCGCCCTCCCCACCGGCATCTGGTGGACCGCCCTCTACCCCGGCGTGGCTTTGTTTGTGCTGGTGCTCGGCCTGTCGTTTCTGGGGGAGGGGCTCGAGAGCTGGCTCAGTGGTGGCAACGCCCAGCGCTCTGGCAGCTGAAGCTGGCTTCAGGGGCGCAGTTGCCGCAGCCAGGTTTCGAGCGGTTCACAGCGGATGCCGTCGATTAGCAGCGGCTCTGGGCAGAAGGAGAGCAGAAGGCGTTCTGCTTCCGGGAAGTCCTCGCCGAAGGCCCGCAGCGCCTTGAGGTCGTTGCGGTCGAT
>NZ_JAGQCR010000165.1:0-7269 GCF_024346295.1 Cyanobium sp. BA20m-14 | reverse complement strand
TGAGCCAGGTTTCCTTTCTTTTGCCAGCTGCTGCCAACCCGGCGGAACATGTCAATGGCATTGCTGCAGAAGTGACCAGACTTTCCCAGCCCTGGCAGGCCGGCCTCCAGCATTTCCTTGCCCTGCTCGCCGGGGCCGATGCGGTGCTCGCCCACAACGCAGCCTTTGATGCCAAGTGGTTTGGGCTGGGACCGCTGCCGGCTATTGACAAGCCATGGATCTGCTCGATGGACGATATCGAGTGGCCGCCTGAGCGACACCTGAGGACGTCCCCTTCGGTGCGCGATCTGGCCTTGGCCTACGGGGTGCCGGTGTGGGCTGCCCATCGGGCCCTTACCGATTGCACTTACCTAGTTCAGGTGTTGGAGCGCTGCGACAACCTCGAAGGCCTACTGGCTGCAGCTACGGAGCCGAAGCTGCTCTATCGGGCAAATCTTCCCTATGCCGAACGGCATAAGGCCAAACAGGCAGGCTTTCGCTGGAATGAACCGGTGCGAGGTGCCTGGAGTCGTCGACTAAGCGAGCGCCAGGCCCAGGCCCTGGCTTTTGAGGTGCAGAGGGTGAAGGCCGATTCAGAAGCGGCATGAGCGCCCGGGAATGGCGCATAAAAAAACCGGCTGGGGAAGCCGGCATGGAAGAAGGTCACCTTGGTAATCGGTGAAATGTCGAAATCGGAGCGACAGGATTTGAACCTGCGACCCCCACTACCCCAAAGTGGTGCGCTACCAAGCTGCGCTACGCCCCGGCGAATGCAAATTACCACAGCGCTTTGCGGGGCTTCTGCTGGGGCTTTTGTTGCGGCTTCAACCGCCGGATCAGCCTGGCGCTGAGCCGTTCTCTGTCCAAACCGGCGTAGCCAGCGATGCCCTGCTCCAGCGCCAGCAGCCGCAGGTCGGCCAGGCCCATGGCGGCCAGGCGCAGTTCCGGCAGCTTCTGCCACACGGCCGCCGCGGCCGGCAGGTCAGATCCCCTGCGGTTGGCGCGGAAGCCCAGCAGGGCGCCACCGGCCATCCATTCCGGCACCAGCACAAATAGCACCGCCAGCAGCCCGTAGAGCTCCACCAGGCCCCGTGGCAGGGGGTGGATCCGGCGGGGTGGCGTTTGCTCAGGCCCGGTCACAGCGGTTTCACCATGGCCTGGGGCGCCTGGCGGTCTCGCCATTGCAGCTGGGGTTCGGGGCGGGGATTGAGCCTCACACTCCAGAACACCAGGGCAAAACACAGCCCCAGCGTGATTAGCAGGGCGAGGATTACTGCCCGATCGGGCCAGGGTGTCATGGCTGCACCTGCATCACACCTGCTGGGTGCGCAGGCATTCCAGCCGCTGAAACGACTGTTCCATCGTGAGCACATCGCCTCGCAGAATCACGGTCATCTGTTCATTGTGGTAGCGCAGGCCAGGCAGGTTTGAGTCTTCCCGAAACAGGGTGGAGCGGAAGCGGCCGGCGATCAGTGAGGCCTGGGCATCATTGCGCTCCAGGGTCACGGCGCGCTCATTGGGGCAGAGGAATTTCTCCGTGATGCCGTAGTCCTCCCACCAGGGCGAACCCATCGACAGCAGCGAGAGGAGCAGCATGGGCATAGGCAGCACCGGCATCATCTAGGCCAGCTGGATGGGTGCATTGTCCCCCCGCAGCACGCAGTGGCCCACCGACCAGTCGTAGGAGTTCCACACCCGGGGGTCCAGCTTGTAGCTGGCGCCCTCAAAGGCACCCAACCGCAGCCCGCTTGGCTGGGCGGAGCAGTAGGGGCGGCTGCCTGGCTTGGCCAGATATTGCTGGTGATAGGGCTCCGCATACCAAAAGGTCTGGTTGCTGAGCAGTTCGGTGGTGATCGGCCCGAAGTCCGCCCCGCTCAACAGCAGCTGGTAGGCCTGGCGGCTGGCCTGGGCCAGCTCCATCAGCGCCGGATCATCCAGATAGATCACCGAGCGGTATTGGCTGCCGCGGTCATTCCCCTGCCGATCTCCCTGGGTGGGGTCGTGGCATTCCCAAAAGAGCTTTAGCAGGTCGCTGAAATCCACCAGAGCGGTGTCCCACACCACCCGCACCACCTCGCTGTGGCCGCTGCGGCCCGAACACACCTGGTTGTAGCTGGGCTTATCTGCCGAGCCCCCGGCATAGCCCACCGCCGTTGTCACCACCCCGGGCAGGCGCCAGAACCCCTTCTCCGCCCCCCAGAAACAGCCACAGCCAAAGACAGCCACGTTCTGGCCTGGGCCCGGCTGGGCGTCAATCGGGGTGCCCAGCACCGCATGGGCTGCCTGGGTGGGGATTGCGGTCTCAAACAGGCCGAACACTTGCAATAGGGCGATCGCAGTTCAGCCTAGGCAGCCCCTTTGGGGGCTGCGTCTGGCTCCAGGGCAATGTGGTTGAGCAGGGTGGTGGTGAAGGCGAATAGCAGGAAGGGCAGCGACATCACCAGGATCACTCCCACGCCCACCAGGGCAAAGATTGGCTTGCTGGCCCCCATCAGGGCCAGGCCGGCAGCCAGGCTGGCGAAGATCACAAGCATCCAGATCAGGATCTGGCCGTAGATGTCGCCGAAGGTCAGGGTGCAGCGCAGCCGGTAGGGCAGGCCGGGGAAGGGGGCAGCGGGCTCCATGGCGACCTGGCAGGTGGCGGAATTCTCTCCCCACCTAAGCCGGAGCCTGGGATCTTTTCTGGCCTGCTCAACAAGTATTGAGATCAGCCCGCCGCCTGCAATTGCTCGCTGGCCTGCTGGCGGTCCCAGAGGCGCCGGTAGGTGCCGCCGGTCTCGGCCAGCAGCTCGAGGTGGGGGCCCTGTTGCACCAGCCGTCCCTGCTCCAGCACCAGCACCCGGTCACAGGCGGCGGCGGCCGAGAGCTGGTGGCTGATCATCAAGATCGTGCGCCCCTGCTGGTCGCGCAGGTTGTGGAGGATCGCCGCGGCCGTGTTGTTGTCAACGCTGGCCAGGGCGTCGTCGAGCACCAGTAGGGGCGTTTGCACCAGCAGGGCCCGGCCCAGGGCCGTGCGTTGCCTTTGGCCGCCGCTGAGGGTGATGCCCCGCTCTCCCACCAGGGTCTGGTATCCATCTGGGAACCCCTTGATATCCCCCTCCAGCCGGGCCTGGCGGGCGGCCTCCTCCACCTGCTCCAGCGGCGCTTCCGGTTTGCCGTAGCGCAGGTTGTCCGCCAGGGAGGCGGTGAACAGGTAGCCCTCCTGGGGCACCAGCCCCACCCGATCGCGCAGGGCTGAGAGCTCCAGCCTGGTGATATCGACCCCATCGAGCCAGAGCTGGCCTGGCTCCACCTCCACCATCCGGCCCAGGGCCCGGGCCAGGGTGGTTTTGCCGCAGCCCACCGGGCCGACCACCGCCACCAGCTCGCCGGGTTTGAGGCTAAAGCTCACATCAACCAGTGCCGGCCTGGGCGCCCCTGGATAGCGCACGGTCAGGCCGCGGGCCTGCACCGCCCCGCGGCCGGGCTGGGCTGGGGCCTGGGGCCGCTCTGGCGAGACGATCAGCGGCCTGCGCTGCAACAGCTCCTCCACCCGCTCGAGGCTCACCTGGCCTGTCTGGAAGGTGTTGAGGGTGAAGCCGAGCAGGGCGGTGGGGAAAACCAGCCGCTCAACAAACAGGATCAGGGCGACCAGGTCGCCGATCGTCAGCAGCCCGCTCTCCAGCTGGCCGCTGCCCAGGGCGAGCAGCAGCAGCAGGCTGATGGAGGCGATCCCCTCCAGCAAAGGGAACAGGGTGCTGCGGGTGCGGGCCAGGTTCAGGGCCGCATCCCGATAGGTGCGGTTGCGGCCGGCGAAGGCGGCCTGCTCCGTGCTCTCCTGGCCGTATATCTTGATGGCGCTGATGCCGGAAAGGTCTTCCTGGATCAGGTCGCTGAGCGAGGCCAGGGCCTCCTGCTGGCGGCGTTGCTGGCGCATCATCCGGCCGCCGAACAGGCGCACCACCACGAGCATCACCGGGTAGAGGCCCACCGCCGCCAGGCTCAGCCAGGGATCGATGGCGAGCATGGCCGGCAGGGTGAGGGCATAGGCCAGCACCGTGTTGGTGAGGCTGAGCACGGCAAAGCCCATCAGGCGGCGCACATTTTCCACATCGCTGGTGGCCCGGCTGATCAGCTCGCCACTGCCGGTGGTCTGCACCCAGCCCGGTTCCTGCAGCAGCAGGTGGTCAAAGATCTGCTGCTTGAGGTCGGCCTCCACCTGCCGGCCCACGCCGAAAACCAGCATGCGCGAGTAGAGCCGCACCGCCCCCATCACGCTGGCCAGGGCGACGATCAGGGCCGCCTGGGCCAGCACATCCCCCAGGGCGAAGCCGTCCTGCAGGTCATCGATCACCCGCCGCACCAGCAGTGGTATCGAGACGCTCAACAGGTTCACCACCACCAGGGCCGCTGCGCCCTGCAGCACCTGGCGGCGATGGGGGCGCAGGTAGCGCCGGATCAGGTCCAGCCGAAGGGCTCCCATCAGGGGCCAGGTGCACAGGTGGGCCCAACCTAGGCAGCTGCTTTTGCGGCAGGCTGGGCGGGCCTGCTTCGCCCTGATGGAACCCAGCAGCAACGACCAGAGCCATCCCCTCTATGCCACCGACAGGGATGTGGTGGATCGCCTGCTGGCGGCCGAGCAACCCGCCGATGCCCACCTTGTGGATGCGGCGCGGTTGCTGATGCGCTACGAGAACTTTCCCGGCGCCCATGATCTCAGCGCCGATCTAGCCAAGGCCCTGCGGCTCTGGGGCCTCAGCCGCCAGCAACTGCACAGCCGCACCAGGGCCATCTGGGAGGCGGGTTTTCGGCCCGCACCCACGGCCACTTCCGGCGCCAGTGGGGCGGTTGGTTCGAGTTTCGACACCGCAGACCAGGAGCAGACCTAGATGAAATTGCCCTGGGGCATCGCCAATTTCGCCCTCTTCGGGTGATAGTGGGAGGGTCCCCATCACCCGGCCCGGCGTGCATTGCACCCGGGCTTTTTTCTGGCCGCACTCGATGGCACCCGCCCAACCCTGGCCAGTCCTGCTGGAGCAACTGCTGAACGGGCAGTCGCTCAGCTCCGCCGAGGCCACCGGCCTCATGCAGGGCTGGCTGACCGAGCAGATCGATCCGGTGCTCACCGGCGCCCTGCTGGCTGCCCTGCGGGCCAAGGGGGCTAGCGGCGAGGAACTGGCCGCCATGGCCCAGGTGTTGCGGCAGGCCTGTGACCTCCCGGCGGCCCGGCCGGCCCTGCCCCTGGTCGACACCTGCGGCACCGGCGGCGACGGGGCGGACAGTTTCAACATTTCCACGGCCGTGGCCTTTGTGGCGGCCGCCTGCGGCGCCCATGTGGCCAAACACGGCAACCGCAGCGCCAGTGGCCGGGTGGGCTCGGCCGATGTGCTCGAGGCCGCCGGCATCCATTTGCAGGCTCCCCAAGCCCAGGTGATTGGCGCCTTGGCCCAGGCCGGCCTCACCTTTCTGTTCGCCCCTGGCTGGCATCCGGCCCTGGTGGGTCTGGCACCCCTGCGCCGCAGCCTGGGCGTGCGCACGGTTTTCAACCTGCTGGGTCCCCTGGTCAATCCGCTGCGGCCCGATGCCCAGGTGCTGGGCGTGGCCAGGGCCGACCTGCTCGATCCCATGGCCGATGCCCTGGCCCGGCTCGGCCTGCAGCGGGCGGTGGTGGTGTACGGCCAGGGGGGATTGGATGAGGCCTCCCTGGCCGGCATCAACGAGTTGCGGCTGGTGGAGGCAGGCGCAGTGCGCAGCGACCAGCTCGATCCAGAGCAGCTGGGCCTGCAGCGGGCCCCCCTGGCGGCCCTGGCCGGGGGCGATCTGGCCACCAACCGGGCCATTCTCGAGGCCGTGCTGCAGGGTCGGGGCAGCCGGGCCCAGAGCGACGTCGTGGCCCTTAATACGGCGCTGGTGCTCTGGGCCGCCGGCCGGGCCGCCAGCGTGACGGAGGGGCTGGAGCAGGCCCAGGCGGCCCTCGCCTCGGGCGGCGGCTGGCAGACCCTGGAGCGGTTGCGCCAGGCCCTGCCCGCGCCAGCTGCGGGATGATCACTTCACTTGCATCGAACCCTTGAGCCAGGCCCCTGCCCTGTTGGTGCTGGCCGATGGCACGATGTTGCGGGGTGAGGCCTTTGCCGCCCGCGGCACGGCCATCGGTGAAGTGGTGTTCAACACCGGCATGACCGGCTACCAGGAGGTGATCACCGACCCCAGCTATAGCGGCCAGCTGGTGACCTTCACCTACCCCGAGCTGGGCAACACCGGCGTCAACGGCGCCGATCAGGAGGCGGACCGCCCCCATGTACGCGGCGTGATTGCCCGCCAGCTGGCACCCCGGGCCAGCAACTGGCGCTCCGAGGGGGAGCTGGAAGCCTGGCTGGCCGGCCATGGGGTGGTGGGAATCCGGGCCGTCGACACCCGCGCCCTGGTGCGCCACCTGCGCGAGGGCGGGGCAATCAACGGCGCCATCAGCAGCGATGGCACCCCGGCCCTGGAGTTACTGGAGCAGGTGCGCAGGGCCCCGTCGATGCAGGGCCTCAACCTGGCGGCCCAGGTTTCCACCCAGCAGCCCTACCAGTGGCAGCAGGCCTGTGGGGTGCCCTTCGATGCGCGCCTGCAACCTGCCCCAGAGCGCCCCTATCGCGTGGTGGCGATCGACTTCGGCATCAAGCGGGCCATCCTTGAGCGGCTGGTGGCCCACGGCTGCGAAGTCACCGTGCTGCCCGCCGATGCCCGGCTCGAGCAGGTGCTCAGCCACCAGCCCGAGGGCGTGTTTCTCTCCAACGGGCCGGGCGATCCTGCTGCTGTCAGCGGCGGCATTGAGCTGGCCCGAGCCCTGATCGCCCAGTCCGATCTGCCCCTGTTCGGCATCTGCCTGGGCCACCAGATCCTCGGCCTGGCCCTGGGCGGACGCACCTACAAGCTCGGCTATGGCCACCGCGGCTTGAACCACCCCTGCGGCAGCCCCGGCCAGTTAGAGATCACCAGCCAGGTAGAGATCACTAGCCAGAATCACGGCTTTGCCCTTGATGCCAGCTCCCTGCCGGCGGGGCGGGTGCGGGTGAGCCACTTCAACCTCAACGATCACACCGTGGCGGGCCTGGAAATGGTCGATGCTCCGGTGTTTGGCATCCAATACCACCCGGAAGCCAGCCCTGGCCCCCATGACGCCGACCACCACTTCGCCCGCTTCGTCGCCCTGATGGCCGCGCGACGCTGAGGTCTGTCGCAGTTTTGTTGCGACTTCCGCACAGTAAAATCAACTCTCTACACTCCCGGCAGAACTCATCGGGGATTGGAGCCATCAACGACCTG
>NZ_JAGQCR010000164.1:0-7416 GCF_024346295.1 Cyanobium sp. BA20m-14 | reverse complement strand
ACCGATTTGTATGCCCAGGGCTATTTCGTTTACGACTCCAAGAAGTCGGGTTCGGTCACGGTGTCGCACCTGCGCTTCGGGCCCCAGCCGATTCGCTCCACCTACCTGATCCAGCGGCCCACGTTCGTGGCCTGCCACCAGTGGGATTTTGTCGAGCGCTTCGATCTGCTGGCCGGCATCGAGCCCGGCGGCGTGTTTCTGCTCAACAGCCCCTTTGCGCCAGCAGACACCTGGACGCGGCTGCCGCAAGCCCTGCGCGCTCAGATCCGCAGCAAGGGGATTCAGGTGCAGCAGATCAATGCCTACCAAGTGGCGCGCCAGGCGGGCATGGGGCCCCACATCAACACCGTGATGCAGGCCTGCTTCTTTGCCCTCAGCGGCGTGCTGCCGCGCCAGCAGGCCCTCGCCCGGATTCGCCACTCGATCGAAACCAGCTACCGCCGCAAGGGTGAGGCCGTGGTGGCGATGAACCTGGCGGCCCTCGACGCCAGCCTCGAGCAGCTGGTGCCCCTCGATTGGACGAGCCTCGACGGGCCCGCCTGCCTGCCAGCACCAGAAGACCGTCTCGCCGCGGCCCCGGAGTTTGTGCGGGAGGTGATCGGGCCGATGCTGGAGCGCCGCGGCGACGCCCTGCCGGTGAGTGCCCTGCCCTGCGACGGCACCTGGCCGGTGGGTACGGCCCGCTGGGAGAAGCGCAACATCGCCGCTGCGGTGCCGGTGTGGGAAACGGACCTATGCGTGCAGTGCGGCAAGTGTGTGCTGGTGTGCCCCCATGCGGTGATCCGCGCCAAGGTGGGCGCACCGGAGGTCTTCGCCGCAGCCCCCGAGGGCTTCCGCACCGCCCCCGCCCGCGACCCCGCCTTTGCCGGCCAAACCTTCACCATCCAGGTGGCCGCAGAAGACTGCACCGGCTGCGCCCTGTGCGTGGAGGTGTGTCCCGCCCGCGACCGCAGCGAGCCAAAGCGCAAGGCGATCAACATGGCTCCGCAGCGGCCCCTGCGCCAGCAGGCCCGGGGCAACTGGGACTTTTCCTGCAGCTGAGCGAGGTGCCCCGCGCCGAGCTCAACCTGCACAAGATCGGCCAGCAGCGGCTGCAGCAGCCCCTGTTTGAGTTTTCCGGCGCCTGCGGCGGTTGCGGCGAAACGCCATACCTCAAGCTCGCCTCCCAGCTGTTCGGCGATCGGATGCTGATCGCCAATGCCACCGGTTGCAGTTCGATCTACGGCGGCAACCTGCCCACCACCCCCTGGAGCGCCAACGCCGAGGGGCGGGGCCCGGCCTGGAGCAATTCCCTGTTTGAAGACAACGCCGAATTCGGCTATGGGATGCGGGTGGCGCGCGACCAGCAGCGCCAGATGGCGCTCGATCTGCTGGAGCGGTTGGTGGGCCAGCCTGAGCCTGCCGAGCTGCCGCCCCCCTTGCTGGAGGCCCTGCGCAACGCCGACCAGGGCGATGAGGCCGGCATCGTTGAGCAGCGCCAGCGGGTGGCCGAGCTCAAGGCGCGCTTGGCCGTTATGGAGCAGCCCGAGGCCCGCCAGCTGCTGGAGCTAGCCGATGCCCTGGTGAAAACCAGCGTCTGGCTGGTGGGCGGCGATGGCTGGGCCTACGACATCGGCTTCGGCGGCCTCGACCACGTGCTCGCCAGTGGCCGCGACGTCAACGCCCTGGTGCTCGACACCGAGGTGTACTCCAACACCGGCGGCCAGGCCTCCAAAAGCACCCCCCGGGGGGCGGTGGCCAAGTTTGCCGCCGCCGGCAAGGCGGCCCCCAAAAAAGATCTGGGCCTGATGGCGATGACCTACGGCACTGTCTATGTGGCGAGTGTGGCGATGGGGGCCCGCGACGAGCACACCATCCGCGTATTTCTGGAGGCCGAGAGTTACCCGGGGCCGTCGCTGATCATTGCCTACTCCCACTGCATCGCCCACGGCATCGACATGGCCCAGGGCATGGCCCACCAGAAGTTGGCGGTGGATTCGGGCCGCTGGCTGCTCTACCGCTACGACCCGCGCCGCGCCGAGCGCGGCGAGACTCCCCTGCAACTCGACAGCCCGGCGCCAAAGCGCTCGCTCAAGGAGGCGATGGAGCAGGAAAACCGCTTCCGCATGCTGCGCTACAGCCAGCCGGAGCGGGCCCAGGCCCTGGTGCGCCAGGCCCAGCGCGAGCTCGAATGCCGTTGGGCCACCTACCGGGCCCTGGCTCAGCCAGCCCCCAAGCCATGATCCCTGACCTCTCCACCACCTATCTCGGCCTGGCCCTGCGCAGCCCCCTGGTGGTGGGCGCTGCCGAGCCCCTCAGCGAGGAGCTGGACCAGCTGCAGGCCCTGGAGCGAGCCGGGGCGGCGGCGATCGTGCTCCATTCGCTGTTTGAGGAGCAGATCGAGCAGGAGCAGCTCGACCTGCACCGCCATGCCATGGCCGGCGCCGATAGCTATGGCGAGGCGCTCACCTATGTGCCGGAGCCATCGATCTTCCATGGCGGGGAAGACCTATACCTGCGCCATCTCGAGCAGGCCTGCCAGCATCTGGCGGTGCCCGTGATCGCCAGCCTCAACGGCACCAGCGGTGGCCGCTGGGTGGAGTCGGCGCGGCGGATCGAGGCGGCGGGCGCCTCGGCCCTGGAGCTCAACATCTACGCCATTCCCACCGACCCCGAGCTCTCCAGCGCCGCCATCGAAGCCGAGCTGGAGGAGATCGTGCGCCAGGTGCGCGCCGAGGTGCGTTTGCCCCTGGCGGTGAAGCTCAGCCCCTTCTTTACTAACCTCAGCGCCATGGCCCGGCGCCTGGCGGCGGCAGGGGCCGATGGGCTGGTGCTGTTTAACCGCTTCTACCAGCCAGATATCGATATTCAGGCGATGGAGGTGCGGCCCAACCTGCTGCTTTCCACCCCCCACGATCTGCGCCTGCCGCTGCGCTGGATCGCCCTGCTGCACGGCCGCCAGCCCCTGGATCTGGCCGCCAGTGGCGGCGTGCACCGGGGCACCGACGTGGTGCGGCTGTTGATGGCGGGGGCTGCGGTGACCCAGGTGGTGGGGGCATTGCTGCGCCACGGCCCCGAGCGCTTGGCGGGCCTGGAGCAGGAGCTCTCCATTTGGCTGATGGAGCACGAGGTGGCCAGCGTGGCGGAGCTGGTGGGCTGCATGAGCCAGCAGCGCTGCCCCAATCCGGCCGAATACGAGCGGGCCCAATACATGCGCGCCATCCAGGGCTACCGCCCGGCCGATGCCCGCCAGGCGCCGGGCCCCTGGTGAGCGCAGATCTGTCAGCCCAGCTGGCTGCCAGCGCCAGCCGCCCCTGGACGGTGATGGAGGTGTGTGGCGGGCAAACCCACGCCATCCTGCGCTGGGGGCTCGACCAGTTGCTGCCGCCAGGGCTGCGGCTGATCCATGGGCCCGGCTGTCCGGTGTGTGTGACTCCATCTGAGCTCATCGATGGGGCCCTGGAGCTGGCGGCCAGGCCGGAGGTGATCCTCTGCTCCTACGGCGACATGTTGCGGGTGCCCGGCAGCGCCGCCGGCGCCGATCTGCTCGGCGTGCGGGCCGGCGGCGGCGACGTGCGCCTGCTCACCTCGCCCCTGCAGGCCATCGCCCTGGCCCAGGGCTCGCCCACTTGCCAGGTGGTGTTCCTGGCGGTGGGCTTTGAAACCACGGCACCGGCCACGGCCCTGCTGTTGCGCCAGGCGCGGAAGCTGGGGCTGGCCAATCTCAGCGTGCTGCTGGCCCATGTGCGGGTGGCGCCGGCGATGGCGGCGCTGCTGCAGGATCCCGCCAACCAGGTGCAGGGCTTTCTGGCGGCCGGCCACGTGGCTGCGGTGATGGGCACCGCCGAGCTCAGCGAGTTGGTGGCACGCCAGCGGGTGCCGGTGGTGGTGACGGGCTTTGGGCCGGCCGATGTGATGGCGGGCCTGGTGCAGCTGGTGCAATTGCTCGAGGCCGGTACCCCGGCCCTCGCCAACGCCTACGGCCGGGTGGTGCGGGAGCGAGGTAACTGTTCGGCCCAGGCCTTGCTGAAGGAGGTGTTTGTGGTGGTGGATCGGCCCTGGCGGGGCCTGGGCACCATCGCCGGCGGCGGGTTTGGTTTTGCCCCGGCCTACCGGGGCTTCGACGCCCTGGAGCGCTTTGGCCTGGCCCCGGCCCAGGGCGGGCCCCAGCCTCAGACCCCCTGCATCAGCGGCCCGATCCTGCAGGGCCGCGCCATCCCCCCCGACTGTCCGGCCTTTGGCTCGGCCTGCACCCCGGAGCGGCCGCTGGGGGCACCGATGGTGTCGAGCGAAGGGGCCTGCGCCGCCTACTACCGCTACCGGCGCCAGGCCCCATGAGGGATCGCCATGGGTGAACGCATCCAGCTGGCCCATGGCGGTGGCGGAACCCTGATGCAGCAGCTGATCGACCAGGAGCTGCGGCTCCTCTACGCCGATCCCGCCCAGGTGCTCCACGATGCGGCCCGGCTGGAGTTGCCCGCGGGCCCGCTTGCCTTCAGCACCGATGGCTATGTGGTGCAGCCGCTGGAATTTCCCGGTGGCGACATCGGCAGCCTGGCGGTGATCGGCACCGCCAATGATCTGGCGATGGCAGGGGCCCGGCCCCTGCACCTCAGCGTGGCGATGATCCTGGAGGAGGGGCTGCCCCTGGAGTTGCTGCGGCGCCTGGTGGCCTCGATGGCGGCGGCGGCCCGGGCCTGCGAGCTCACGATCGTGACGGGCGACACCAAGGTGGTGGAGCGGGGCAAGGCCGACGGCATATTCCTCACCACCAGTGGCATCGGCGTGGTGGAGGCGCCGGCGCCGATCGATCCCACGGCGATTCACCCGGGCGACCAGCTGCTGGTGAGCGGCGACCTGGGCCGCCATGGGGTGGCAATCCTGGCAGCGCGCCACGGCCTGGCGCTGCAGCCGCCCTTGCTCAGCGACTGCGCGCCCCTCTGGCCCCAGGTGAGGGCCCTGCTGGAGGCGGGCGTGGCGATCCACTGCCTGCGCGACCTCACCCGCGGCGGCCTGGCCAGTGCCCTGCAGGAGCTGGCGGAGGCGGCTGCGGTGGAGCTGGCGATCGAGGAGGGGAGCCTGCCGGTGCTGGAAGCCGTGGCGCGCACCTGTGAGCTGCTGGGCTTTGAACCCTTGCACCTGGCCAATGAGGGTCGCTTTGTGGTGGTGGTGCCGCCATCGGCCCGCGATCAGGCCCAGGCCCTACTGGCGGCCAGCGGCGGCGGCTGGATCGGCAGCGTGCGGCCGGCCAGCAAGGGAGCACGGGTGCTGCTCACCACGGCTCTGGGCACCGAACGACTGCTGCTGCCCCTCAGCGGTGAGCTGCTGCCCCGCATCTGTTGAGGCTGAATTGTCCCCGGATGGGGGGATCGGTAAACCGGTTGTTGGGCAGAGAGTAAAGCCTGTGTTCATAAGGGATCTGCCTGGATCCCAAGGTTGCCTTCTCCATGACCGCATCCCCAACCGCACCCGGGCTCACCATCGGTGAACTGGAAGCCAACTACTCCCTTTATTGCAAGGCCATGCGTCTTTTGATTCGGGAGGGTAAATCAATCGCCAAGGTACGTCGCACCGTCTGCTGGCAGCGGCTTGAGATTCTGCACAACTGTCTGCCGAGCCAATACCGCGAGCCCGACTATCTCTTCGCCCTGCTGCAGCGGGAGTTGAAGGCCCAGCTTTAGCTGGCACTCCGCAGCCAGAGGGCCAAGCCCCCGCCCCGGCCGCGGGCTGCCAGCCAGCTGGGCTGACTGGCGATCAGGGCAAAAAAGGGCCGCCGCTTTGGCTGAGGCTGGCGCTGGATCGGTTGCCGCCAGATGCTGCGCGGGCCGAGCCGCAACTCCAGCTCCTCAAACCAGAATTCCAACAGGGGCCGCTTGCCCCGCAGGCTTCCATGGCCGCGAAAGCGCAGCTGGATCGGGCCCAATTGCACGCTGTTTTGCACTGAAAAAAGGGGGCCCCTTGCCGCCGCCGGGCTCTCGTCAACCACGGCGATCGTGAGGCTGGCCTGAAGTTGGCGCAGCAGGGCAGCGGTTGCGCCTAGGGGCTTGGCCTCTGCCTTACTCCAGAGTTGCTCTAGCCGCCAGCAGCCCACCAGCTCGGCCAGGCCAACTCCGCTGCCGCCAGCTCGACTTTGGCGCTCCAGGGCCAGGAGTTCAGAGCCGCTGGGCAGGGCAGGGGGGGATTCCATTCAGGAGTGCAAGAGGAGTGCAAGGGGAGTGCAAAAGGAGCTATTGGGGGTGTGATGCTTCAGCGGAGTGGGCGGGGACGGGATTCCACCATCATCTCGAGGATGCTGACAACATCGCGAAGCCCCTTGGCCTGGGCTGTCAACTCCTCTGCCGCCGCCGAGCCCTCAACGGCCCCTGAGGCCGATTGCTTGGTCACCCGTTCGATCTGGTCAATGGCCGCACCGATCCGTTCGATCGCCTGCAGCTGGTCACGGCTTCCCAGTCGTACTTCCTCAACAAGGGAACGCACCTCAGCCGATTGGCCAGCGAGTTCGCGAATCGAGCCGGCCACCTGATCCACCTTCGTTCTGCCGAGCCGCGTGCGGGCACTCGATTCCTCGATCAGAGCTGCCGTTTCGCGGGCCGCCTTGGTGCTCCGCTGGGAAAGGTTCCGCACCTCCTCGGCCACTACTGCGAAGCCGAGGCCAGCCTCACCGGCCCGGGCCGCTTCGACCGCCGCATTGAGGGCCAGGATGTTCGTCTGAAAGGCGATCTCATCGATCACTTTGTTTATCCTGGAGATGCGGTCACTGGCCGCGTCTATTTCTTCCATGGCACCCACCATTTCGGCCAGTTGCCCTGTGGCTTCCTGGAATTTCTGCTGCTCGCGTGACACCAGCTCGCTTGCGTTCTGGGTGCGCCCGGCGTTGCTGGTCGCCATGCTTCCCATCTCCCTTGCCGAACCGGAGATTTCCTCGAGGGCCGCCACCTGTTCCGAGGCCCCATCGGCGAGGTAGCGGCTGGAAGAGGCAACCTGGGAGGCGCCTGTGGCCACAAATCCTGAAGTGGAGGAGAGCTCCTCAATGGCGCCGTGGAGTTTGTTGCTGTGGTGACGCAGGCTGAACCAGGTTGAGATGGCGGCGGTGGAGGCGATCAACATGCCTGCAATCATCACCGAATCGCCAAGCCGGCGGGCATTTTCGGCGGTTGTTTCGGTTCGTCTGTCGAGAAGGTTCTCAAACTCACCGATGGGATCCATGATGAGTTTTTTGTCGGAGTGATATTTAGAATCGTGCATTATCCGGCGGGCTAAATCTAGATTGGGCGCCGCCTGGCGCGTGTAGCCTCCCATGCCATCGGCAAATCTGCCTTTTATGGCATTCATCGCGATGGTTTCGGTTGTTACTAAAGCGTTTGAATTATCTTCGGCCTGTTTTAGCTTGGCAAACTCTTCGACACTAAATCCCTGCTCCTGCATCAGCTTTCGCAG
>NZ_JAGQCR010000163.1:0-7470 GCF_024346295.1 Cyanobium sp. BA20m-14 | reverse complement strand
TTGGCCCACCAACCGCTCCAGCAGATCAAGGGCCATCTGGCGCTGCTGGTCGCGCGCCACCCGCATCCCATAGCCGAACTCGGCGTTGTCTTCAAACAGGGAATTACTCCAGGCAGGGCCCCGCCCCTCGGCGTTGGCGCTCCAGGGGGTGGTGGGCAAGTTGCCGCCGTAGATCGAGCTGCAACCGGTGGCATTGGCGATCAGCATCCGATCGCCGAACAGCTGGGAGGCGAGCTTGAGGTATGGCGTTTCGCCGCAGCCGCCGCAGGCGCCGGAAAACTCAAACAACGGCTGCTGCAGCTGCTGCTGGCCGATCTTGTGCAGGTTGAGCTCGGCGCGGGGCACCTCGGGCAGCTGCAGGAAGAAGTCCCAGTTGCCGCGGGCCTGCTCTCGCAAAGGCCGCTGCGGCGCCATGTTGATCGCCTTGCGCTTGGGCTCGCTGCGGTCGCGGGCTGGGCACACCTCCACGCACAGGGAGCAGCCGGTGCAGTCTTCGGCGGCCACCTGGATGGTGAAGGTTTGGCCGGCAAAGGCGGGGTCGCGGGCGGGGGCGGTGCGGAAGCCCTCGGGGGCTGCGGCGAAGAGCTCCGGTGCGCCCACCTTGGCGCGGATCACCGCATGGGGGCACACCAGCACGCATTTGCCGCACTGCACGCACAGGTCCGTTTCCCACACCGGCACCGCAGCGGCGATGTTGCGTTTCTCCCACTGGGCTGTGCCCACCGGCCAGGTGCCATCGCAGGGCAGGGCGCTCACCGGCAGGGCATCGCCGCGGCTCTCCAGCATCGGCCCGATCACCTCGCGCACAAAATCGGGCGCCCCACTGAGCCGGTCCTCCCGCAATGGCTCCGGGCCGGAGCCGTCGAGGCTCGTCCAATCGAGGGGCACCAGGTGCTCGAGGCTGGCGTCGAGGGCCGCCAGATTCATCGCCACCACGGCCTCACCCTTGCGGCGGTAGCTGGTTTCGATCGAGTGGCGAATCCGGGAGAGGGCCTCTTGGCGCGGCAAGACACCGCTGAGGGCAAAGAAGCAGGCCTGCATCACCGTGTTGATGTGGGGCCCCATGCCCGCCTGACGCGCCACTTGGTAGGCATTGATCTGCTGCACCTGAATCCCCTTGCTGCGGATCTGGCTGCGCAGGGCTTCCGGCAGCCGCGCCCAGGTGTCTGCTGGCGCAAAGGGGCTATTGAGCAGAAACACGCCCCCGGGCTCGATGCCGGCCAGCAGATCGAAGCGCTCGACGAAATCCCACTGGTGGCAGGCCACAAACGTGGGCCGCTGGATCAGGTAGGTGGAGCGGATCGGCTGGGGCCCAAAGCGCAGGTGCGACACCGTGACCGAACCCGACTTCTTGGAGTCGTAAACGAAATAGCCCTGGGCATACAAATCGGTGCCCTCGCCAATGATTTTGATCGCCGCCTTGTTGGCCCCCACCGTGCCATCGGAGCCCAGGCCATAGAACACGGCGCGCACCTCGGCGGCGTCGGTATGGAAGTTGTTGTCGAAGGGCAGGGAGCGGTGGGTGAGGTCATCGTCGATGCCCACCGTGAAATGGTTGAGCGGGCGGGGCTGGCCAGCTGCCAGCAGGGGCCGCAAATGGTCAAATACCGCCTTCACCATCGCCGGGGTGAACTCCTTCGACGACAGCCCGTAGCGACCGCCCAACACCGCCGGCAACGCAGCGGCGCCATGCACCGCCGCCCACTCCTCGGCCAGGGCTGCCACCACATCGAGGTAGAGGGGCTCGCCGGGGGCGCCGGGCTCCTTGCAGCGATCGAGCACGGCGATCGCCCGGGTGCTGGCCGGCAGGGCCTCCACCAGCAGCCGGGCCGCAAATGGCCGAAACAGACGCACCTTCAGCACCCCCACCCGCTCGCCGGCGGCCTGCAGCGCCTCAGCCGTTTCCACGGCGGTCTCGCAGCCGGACCCCATCAACACCAGCACCCGCTCGGCAGCGGCGGGGCCGACGTAGTCGTAGGGGCGGTAGTGGCGACCAGTGAGCTCGCCAAAGCGCTCCATCGCCTCGATCAGATGGTCCGGGGCCCCGTCGTAGAAGCGGTTTACCGATTCGCGCGCCTGGAAGTAGACGTCTGGGTTTTGGCTGGTGCCGCGGATCACCGGGCGGTTGGGGCTGAGGGCGCGGGCCCGGTGGGCACTGATCTCCGCCGCGGGCATCAGCTCGAGCAGCTGGCCGTCGCTGAGCGGCTCGATCTTCTGGATCTCGTGGGAGGTGCGAAAGCCATCGAACACATGCAGGAACGGCAGCCGGCTGCGCAGGCTGAGCCGGGCGGCAATGGCGGCAAAGTCGCCGGCCTCCTGCACCGACGCCGAGCAGAGAATCCCGCAACCGCTGCCGCGGGTGGCCATCACATCGCTGTGGTCACCAAAGATCGACAGGCCCTGGGCCGCCAGCGAGCGGGCCGCCACGTGCAGCAC
This sequence comes from Cyanobium sp. BA20m-14, assembly GCF_024346295.1. Classification (NCBI taxonomy): domain Bacteria; kingdom Bacillati; phylum Cyanobacteriota; class Cyanophyceae; order Synechococcales; family Prochlorococcaceae; genus Cyanobium; species Cyanobium sp. BA20m-14. Next base: position 5,034 of record NZ_JAGQCR010000163.1, on the reverse strand, counting down.
CGCCGGGGTGAGCTCCCCCGCCAGCTTGTAGAGGTTGGGGATCATCAACAGCAGCCCCTGGCTGGCCGTGAAGGTGGTGGTGAGCGCCCCGGCCTGCAGGGCGCCATGCACCGTGCCAGCAGCACCCGCTTCGCTCTGCAGCTCCACCACCGACGGCACGCTGCCCCAGAGGTTGGGCCGCCCTTCCGCCGCCCAGGCATCAGCCAACTCACCCATCGGCGAGGCCGGCGTGATCGGGTAGATGGCGATCACCTCATTGAGGCGGTAGGCCACCCGAGCCACGGCCTCGTTGCCGTCAATCGTGTTCTTGGTGGTAGTGAGCTGGGGGCTGCTCATGGCTCCTCGGCGGGATCGTCATCGAGCACGACGCTCAGGGCCATCCCCACATGCACCAGTACCCGATCGCCCACCGCCGCCTCCGGCAAACAGGCCAGGCTCACAACCTGGCGCACGCCACCGAAATCCACCTCGGCCTGGCGCCAAAGGGCCCCATCGCCGGCGCCTGCCTCTGGGGCCGAGTCAGTGATCACCAGGATCACCCCAGGGGTCGCCAGGCACATCAGCAGACCGCCGCGCTTTCCTTCGTTATAGGCAGATCAGCCAGAGCTGCCCAAAGCTGGCCTAAGGCCAAGCCGCCGTCGTTGCTGGGCAGCTGCTCGGCCCAGCGGGGCACCAAGCCCGCCGCGCGCAGGGCAGCGGCGCTGCTCTCCAGCAGCAAGCGGTTCTGGAAGCAGCCACCGGCCAGCAGCACGGTGGTGGCACCAAGGCGCCCAGCCGCCTGAGCTGCCGCACTGGCCAAGCCGGCCACCAGGGAAGCGTGGAAGCAGGCAGCGCTCTCCTGCGGCGCCACCCCAGCCACGCCCGCGTTCAACAAGCTCTGCAACAGGGGCTGCCAATCGAGCCAGCCAAGCTCCAGCCCAGCGGCCGGCAGCAGCGGCATGGGCGCCACCAGCAGCAGGGGGGCCTGCAGGGCTAGGCCCTCCAGCAGCAGCCCCGCCTCCCCCTCAAAGCTGCTGCGCTGGCACAGATCCAGCAGGGAGGCCGCCGCATCAAACAGGCGGCCAGTGCTGGAGCAAAGGGGGCTATTACAGCCGCTGGCGATGGCCTGCAGCAGCTGCTGCCAGTCGCCGGGGCTGAAAGCAGCCCGGCAGGCAGCGGCCCCCGGATGGCTCAAGGACTCCGGGCCGGCCGCCGCCAGCAGCCCCAGGGCGGCCCGGCGGGGTTCGGCCATGGCCCGCTCGCCGCCGGGCAGGGGAAAGGGGCGCAGGCAGGCCCAACGCTCAGCCCCGCTGGCCGTGAGCCAGAGCAGCTCGCCGCCCCAGAGCCGATGGCCGCTTGCCCCGGCCGGCTCGCCATAGCCAAGGCCGTCGCAGGCCCACACCAGCAGCGGCAGCTGCAGGCCGTGCTCGGCCGCCACCGCCAGGCCATGGGCGCGGTGGTGCTGCACCAGCTGCAACGGCATCCCCAGCCGCCGGGCCGCCGCCGCCGCCAGCTGATGGCTGGCGTAGCCGGGATGGCCATCGCAGGCCAGGGCAGCGAGCCCGGGGCCGGGGCGCTCCAGCAGCTGCTCGAGCCCCTCGCCCAGCAGCTGCTGGGGCAGGGGCCCGGCCAGATCACCCAGCAGCGGCGCCAGCCACACCCGACCGCCCTGCGCCAGGGCCGGTGCACTTTTGAGATCGCCGCCAAGGGCCAGGGCGGTGCACGGCGGAGCCTGCAGAGCTAGGGCCTGGGGGGCGTAGCCGCGGGCCCGGCGCAGCAGCACCGGCCGCCCTTCGATCAGCTGCAGCACCGAGTCGTCGAGGCGGCGGGCGATCGGGCGGTTGTGCAGCAGGAAGCCATCGGCGATGCCGGCGAGGCGATCGAGGGCCTCGGCCGGATCGAGGCAGAGGGGCTCGCCGCTGCGGTTGCCGCTGGTGGCCACCAGCGGGCGGCCAAAACCCTCCGCCAGCAGCTGGTGCAGGGGCGAAGCCGGCAGCATCACCCCCAAAGCGGCGCTACCGGGGGCCACCCCGGCGAAGGGCTGGCGCTGGCCTGGCCGCAACCGCAGCAGCACGATCGGCGCGGCCGGTTGCTGCAGCTGGAGCTTTTCAAGCTCCGATAGCTCCACCAGGGGAGCGATGGCCTCCAGATCGGCCACCAGCAGGGCCAGGGGCTTAGCGGGCCGCTGCTTGCGCTGGCGCAACCGGGCCACCGCCGCCGGATCGCCGGCAGCCACCAGCAGCTGGAAGCCACCCACCCCCTGCAGGGCCAGAATCCCGCCCGCCGCCAGCAGGGCCAGGGCTGCCGACAGCGGTTCCGCTCCACAGTCTGTGGGTCCCTGCCACTGCAACTGGGGCCCGCAGGCGGGGCAGCCGATCGTTTCGGCGTGGAAGCGGCGATCGCCGGGGTCGTCAAACTCCTTCTGGCAGAGGGCGCACAGGCGGAAGCCCGCCAGGCTGGTGTGGGCGCGGGCGTAGGGCACGGCCGTGGCGATCGAATAGCGCGGCCCGCACTGGCTGCAGCTGATGAAGGGGTAGCGGTGGCGGCGGTTGGCAGGGTCGGCCAGCTCCGCAAGACAGGTGGGGCAGGGGGCCAGATCGGCGGCCAGGGCCGGGGCGATCAGGCCGGCGCCTAGGGGTTGGGCGGTGGCGGCGGCGATGCGCAGGCCAGGCGGCGCCGGAACGAGGGGCGGGAGCCACTCGGGCACCAGTGGCTCTAAAGCGCCGGGGGGCTGCAACTCCTCGGGCAACCGCCGCACCAGCAGCTCAAGCGAGCGGCGCTCCCCCTGCAACTCCAGCCTTACGGCGCCAGCGACGTTTTCCACCTCGCCCACCAGCTGCAGCTCGGCGGCCAGGCGGTGCACCAGGGGCCGAAACCCCACCCCCTGCACCACGCCGCGGCACCAGAGGCGCAGCCGCGCCACGCTCATCGCGCCAGGGCGTTGATCAGGGCATCGAGGCCGGCGCCGCTGCGGGCTGAGGTTTCCAGCACCAGGGCGTGGGGGGCGACCCGGGCAATGGCGGCGTGGGCGGCGGCGCGATCGAAGCCCACCGCTGCGGCCAGGTCGATCTTGGTGATCAACACCAGGTCGGCGCCGTGGAAGATCGGCGCATATTTAAGCGGCTTGTCTTCTCCCTCGGTGGTGGAGAGCAGCACCACCCGCAGGCTCTCGCCCAGGTCGTAGGCGCCGGGGCACACCAGGTTGCCGACGTTCTCGATCACCAGCAGCTCGAGCTGCTCAAGGCTGATGCCCTGGTGATGGAGGCGATGTAGACCCTCGGCCACCATCGGCGCCTCCAGGTGGCAGGCCTGGCCGGTGGTGATCTGCACCGCCGCCAGCCCGGCGGCCTGCAGGCGGCGGGCGTCGTTGTCGGTGGCCAGATCGCCGACGATCACTGCCAAGCCGGTGGGATCGAGGCGCTGGGCCAGGGCTTCGAGCAGGGCGGTTTTGCCCGAGCCGGGGGAGGAGAGCAGGTTCACCACCGTGACGCCTGCGGCTTCGAAGCGCTGGCGCAGGCCGGCGGCCTGGGCGTCGTTGCGCTGCAGCAGGGCCGTGTGCAGGGGTAGCTGGCGGGTTGGTTCTGGGAGCGGCTCAGGCGCCGGCTGTCCGCAGGAGCAGTCGCGGCACATGGGGACACGGGGCTGGGGCCATCTCCAGGCTAGGAGCGCTGCGCGGTGCGGGCAGCGGCATCATTTGATGATTAAAATGATGCTCTTAACTTGATGCCCTGGCAGCTTCCCCGATGCGCACCACTGTCACGCTGGACGACGCGCTCCTCTCCCAAGCCCAGGAGCTGTGCGGGCAACTCGAGCGCAGTGCGCTGCTCAAACAGGCCCTACAGGCCCTTGTGCAGCGGGAAAGTGCCCGACGCCTGGCCGCCCTCGGCGGCAGTGAACCAGAACTGGAGCCGATTCCCCGGCGGCGGAGCACCCTTTGATCCTCGTCGACACCTCCGTGTGGGTGGATCACCTGCGCCGTGGGGTGCCCCGTTTGGCAGCGCTCCTGCAGGAGAGCGCTGTAATGGTTCACCCCTGGGTGATCGGCGAACTCGCCTGCGGCAACGTGCGGAATCGCCGGCAGGTGCTTGAACTGCTCCAGGGCTTGCCTGCGGCCACGGTGGCCAGCGACTCGGAAGTCTTGATGATGATTGAGCAGCAACAACTGATGGGACGTGGCATCGGCTACATCGATGCCCACCTGCTGGCTGCGGCACGGCTTTCCGGCTGCCCCCTCTGGACCCATGACAGGCGCCTGGCAGAGATTGCGGCGGGCTAACCAGCTCGGCACCGTGCGGCCGCTGGATCGAGCACAAACGGAACAATCGCGCAACATGGCAGCCTCCATGTTGCGCTCACACCACCTCCAGGCTCAGCAGCCGCAGGTCGCGGCCGCGCAGCAGCTGAAGGCTGATCGCACCACAACGGGGACAGTCGCAGCAGCCATCCGGGGCGGGGAAGGGGGCGTCGCAGGCGGAGCAATGGCATTCGGCCGCTTCGATCTCGATGCGCAGCTCGGCGCCAGCGGCGATCGTGCCCGCCATCACCACCGTGTGGGCGAAGCGCAGCGCCTCCGGTTCCACCCCGGCCAGACTGCCGATGCGCAGGCTGATCGCCGTGATGCGGGTGGCGCCATCGGCGTGGGCCGCCGCCAACGCCTGATCGCGCACCGCCTCCATCAGGCTGAGTTCATGCATGGCCCAGCAGGGTTAGGGCTTGCGTGGGGGAGGGGGCACGGTCTGACGATCAAAACTCCAGCGTGGAAGTCTGGCTCAATTCATCGACCATACGGGTCCGAGCTTCGATTGTAAGGCCCAGATCCCGGGCGATATTTGGACGGCGCTCCACCAACTCCTTAGCCGCTTCAGGGATGATCAAGATGACCTCGAGATCTTCAGTGGCATGGATCGCCACAGGACTGGGCCGATCATTGAACAGAGAAATCTCGCCAAAACAATCCCCCTTCGATAGGGAATAGGCAATACGCCTATTCCCTAAACCATCGGGAGCCGAGGCATCAGCCTTGCCCGCGATAATGAAATAAAGACCCATTACCCT
>NZ_JAGQCR010000162.1:0-7475 GCF_024346295.1 Cyanobium sp. BA20m-14 | reverse complement strand
TGCGCTCGACGTTGTCCAGGATCCAGCTCTCCCGCTCAGTGATGCAGACATCGCGGAATTCGGTGTTGGCCAGCTCGTAGCCCCAGTCGCGGAAGGCACCTTCGGTGAACTTCATGATGTTGCCCTTGTGCACCAGGGTCACGTGGCGCTTGTCGCCCTCCAGGCGCAGGGCGTGCTGGATCGCCTTGCGGATGTGGCGCTGGCTGCCGTGCTTACTCACGGGCTTGATGCCGATGCCGGAGCCCACCGGGATCTGGCGCTGGCCCAGCTTGCCGTTGGCTGGGATCACCACTTGATTGAGGTGCTTGATCAGATCGAGGCACACCGGATCGTTGGCTTCCCACTCGATCCCCATGTAGATGTCTTCGGTGTTCTCGCGGTACACGATCACGTCCAGGTCTTGCGGCCGCTTGTGGGGGCTGGGGGTGCCCTCGTAGTAGCGGCAGGGACGCACGCAGCAGTAGAGATCAAAGATCTGGCGCAGGGCCACGTTGAGCGAGCGGATGCCACCGCCTATCGGTGTGGTGAGGGGCCCCTTGATCGCCACGCCGTACTCCCTGATGGCGCTCAGGGTGTCTTCCGGCAGATATTGATAGGTGCCGTAGAGGTCGCAGGCCTCGTCGCCGGCGTAAACCTTGAACCACTCAATTCGGCGCTCACCGCCGTAGGCCTGGGCTACCGCCGCGTCTAGCACTTTCTGGGTGGCGGGCCAGATGTCTACGCCCGTGCCATCACCGCGGATGAAGGGAACAATCGGATCGTTGGGCACGATCGGCTGACCGTTTTCGAAGCGAATTGCGGTGCCGCTGGCAGGGGTGGTGAGCTTCTCAAAGCTGGCGGCGCTACGGGTTGCCATGGGCTGTTACTGACCGGATCGGCCTTATCGGTGTGGCGAGCCTAGGTTTTAAGCATGTTGCGGTTCTGCTCAGGGGAAACGGCATGAATGCCGCCGATCAGGCCCGATCCCTTGAACTTGCCCAGGCAATCGCTGCGGCGGCGAGTCTGTTTCGCGTCCACTTCCCCGATGCCCGAGCCAACCTCACCCCCTGGCGCGACGACGCGCTGACCCGTGCCTTTGCCGAGCAGGAGAGCCTGGATCTCTCCTTTCACCTACCGGGCTGGAGTCCCCGCAGCCAGTGCCGCTCCTTTCTGGTGCAGCTGCGCCTGGACGGGGCCCCGGGGCGGAGCAGGGCTGAACGCCCTCGCCTGCTGGGGGTGACGATCCGGGGCCTCACCTACGAGAGCGAGCGCTGGCGGCTGGCCACCGTGGGCGACTGGCAGCCGTCAGGCAGTCATCTGCCCCAGGCCGAGGTGGCGCAGAAGTTGCAGCAGTTTTCCCGGGAGCTGTTTGATCTGTTCGGTGGCGCCGAGCAGGCCGATCAGAACCTGGCGGCGTAACCCTTCGCAACCTTGCCAGGCGCCCCGGTAAAACTCCCGCCTAACTTGGCGCCTCGCCCGTACAACGCTCCCGTCAGATGCCCGTCGCCCTTGCCTCCCAACTGCGTGAAGGCACCAAAAAGGCCCACACGATGGCGGAGAACACCGGCTTCGTGAGCTGCTTCCTCAAGGGCGTAGTCGATAAGGTCAGCTACCGCACCCTGGTAGCTGACCTCTATTTCGTCTACTCGGCGATGGAGGAGGAGTTTGCCAGGCTCAAGGACCATCCGGTGCTGGGTCCGGTGGGCTTTGCCGAGCTCAACCGCCGCGAGAGTCTCGAGCAAGACCTGGCCTTCTATTTCGGTGCCGACTGGCGCACTGCAGTTAAGCCAACTCCTGGCGCCCAGCAGTATGTCGACCGCCTGCATCAGGTGGCCCGGGAGTGCCCGGAGCTGTTGGTGGGTCACCACTACACCCGCTACATCGGTGATCTCTCCGGCGGCCAGATCCTCAAGAACATCGCCCAGAAGGCCATGAACCTGGGCGAGCACGACGGTCTGCGCTTCTACGAATTCGACGCCATCGCCGATGAAAAGGGCTTCAAGGCCAACTACCGCACGGTGCTCGATGGCCTGCCGATCGACCAGCCCATGGCCGATCGGATTGTCGAGGAGGCCAACCAGGCCTTCCACCTCAACATGGTGATGTTCCAGGAGTTGGAGGGCAACCTGATCGCCGCCATCGGCAAGGTGCTGTTCGGCTTCCTCACCCGGCGTCAGCGGGCCGGCAGCACCGAGGTGGTGACGGCCTGAGTGCGACCAGTTCGTTTCCTCGTGCCCGGCACCACCGGTCGGTTTCGCTGCGGCGGCCTGCTGGTGGAGCTGCAGTGCGCCCGGCTGCTCGCCGAGCTGGTGCCCACCCAGCTGGTGACCTACCGCCAGCGGGAGCCTGATCATCCCTTCCTCGCCGACCTATTGCGCCAGGAGGCCGCTCCCGGTGGGCCCCTCTGGATTGTGAGCTGGGGCTTTGATGTGCCCAGGTTGCTGGCCCGGCTGCGGGGCCGGCCGGTGGCATACCACGCCCACAGCAGCGGTTACGGCTTTGACCTGCCGGCCGGGGTGCCGGTGCTGGCGGTGAGCCGCAACACCCTCGGCTACTGGGGTGATCGGGCGCCCCGCAGTCCCCTGCTGCTGGTGCCCAATGCCCTCGAGCCGAAGTGGTTGGAGCGGGGCCGGCGCCATGGCGATGGGGAGCGGCCGATCGATGTGCTGGTGCAGCGTCGTAAGAGCAGCGCCTACCTGCTCAAGCGGCTGGTGCCGGCCTTGCGGGCCCGGGGGTTGGTGGTCCAGGTGCAGGAAGGCTGGGTGGACGATCTGGTGGAGCTGTTCAACAGCGCCAAGGTGGTGCTCTACGACTCCGCCGACTACTGGCGGGGCCGCGGCGTGAGCGAGGGTTTTGGCCTGCCGCCGATCGAGGCCCTGGCCTGCGGCTGTGTGGTGTTCAGCAGCTTCAATCACGCCCTGGCCGACAGCCTCGATCCGGGAGTGCTCGGCCACCAGATCGGAGCGGGCAGCCTGGCCGGCGATATCGAGCGCATCGAGGCCGCCGCCGCCGATCCAGACCGCTGGCGCCCCACCTCGGCGGCCCTTGCGCCGCTGCTGAAGGGCTGTTCGGAGGCGGCCCTGCGGGCCCGTTGGGCCCCAGCACTGGCCGAGGTGAATGGCCACTGGGATCGGCTGCTGGCCGGTGAGCCGCCCCTGCGCAGCCCGGCACCCTGGCGCCTGCGTTGGGGCCAGCGGCTGGCGGGGTTGGGCCGCCACCTGGTCAAGCTGCTGCCCACTCGCCGGGTCTAGGCCGATCCGCCCTAGGTTCGTCGGTTATGAGTGCCTTTCTCGCCGGCCTGAATGACGCCCAGCGCAAGGCGGTGGATCACCACACCGGTCCGCTGCTGGTGGTGGCCGGTGCCGGCAGCGGCAAGACCCGGGCCCTCACCCACCGCATCGCCCACCTGATCGGCCACCACGGCGCCGATCCGGCCCATCTGCTCGCCGTCACCTTCACCAACAAGGCGGCCCGGGAGATGAAGGAGCGGCTGGAGCTGCTGCTGGCCCAGAAGCTGGCCCAGAGCCAGTTTGGCCAGCCCTGGAGCACCCTGGCGGCGGTGGAGCAGCGCCAGCTGCGCAGCCGCATCTACCGGGATGTGATCAAGGAGCTGTGGATCGGCACCTTCCACGCCCTGTTTGCCCGGCTGCTGCGCTTCGACATCGATAAATTCAAGGATCCAGAAGGGCTCAGCTGGACCCGCCAGTTCTCGATCTACGACGAGAACGACGTCCAGAGCCTGATCAAGGAGATCGTCGTCCAGGAGCTCCAGCTCGATCCCAAGCGCTTCGAGCCCAAGAAGGTGCGCTGGGCAATCAGCAACGCCAAGAACCAGGGCTGGATGCCCGAGCAGCTCGAGGCCGATGCCGGCGGCCAGCGGGGCAAGTTGATGGCTGAGACCTACCGGCGCTACCGGCGTGCCCTGGCCGCCAACAACGCCCTCGACTTCGATGATCTGCTGCTCTTCCCCGTGCAACTGCTGCGCCAGAACGAGCAGATCCGCGACTACTGGCACCGGCGCTTTCGCCATGTGCTGGTGGATGAATACCAGGACACCAACCGCACCCAGTACGACCTGATCAAACTGCTGGTGACCAACGGTCGCGAGCCTTCCGCCTACGACGACTGGGACGGCCGTTCGGTGTTTGTGGTGGGCGATGCCGACCAGAGCATCTACAGCTTCCGCGCCGCCGACTTCACGATCCTGATGGGTTTCCAGGACGACTTCGGTGACGGGGCCGCCAGTGAGACCACCGCCACGATGGTGAAGCTGGAGGAGAACTACCGCTCCACCGCCACGATCCTGGAGGCGGCTAATGCCCTGATCGCTCACAACTCCGAGCGGATCGACAAGGTGCTGCGCCCCACCCGCGGTGAGGGGGAATTGATCTCGCTCACCCGCTGCGATGACGAGATCGCCGAGGCCGAGGCCGTGGTGCACCGCATGCGCATGCTGGACGCCGCCCATCCAGACCTGCGCTGGGGCGACATGGCGGTGCTCTATCGCACCAATGCCCAGTCGCGGGCGATGGAGGAGTCGCTGGTGCGCTGGGGGATTCCCTACATCGTGGTGGGAGGCCTGCGCTTCTACGACCGGCGCGAGATCAAGGATGTGCTCGCCTACCTCAGGCTGCTGATCAACCCGGCCGACACCGTCAGCCTGCTGCGGGTGCTCAACACCCCCAAGCGCGGCATCGGCAAAACCACGATCGAACGGCTCACCGACGCCTCAAGCCAGCTCGGTATTCCCCTCTGGGACGTGGTGAGCGATGCCGAGGCGGTGCGCTCCCTAGGCGGGCGCTCGGCAAAGGGGTTGCTCCAGTTTTGCGAGCTGATCAACGGCCTGCAGGCCTCCGCCCAGGACATCGCCCCTTCTGAACTGGTGCAGCGGGTGATGGAGCAAAGCGGCTATGTGGCCGAACTGATCGCCGACGGCACCGATGAGGCCGAAGACCGGCGCCGCAACCTCAACGAACTGGTGAATGCCGCCCTCCAATACCAGGAGGAAAACGAGGAGGGCTCCCTGGAGGATTTCCTGGCCTCCGCTGCCCTGGCCAGCGATGCCGACAGCAAGGACACTGACCAGGACCGGGTCACCCTGATGACCCTGCACGCCAGCAAGGGCTTGGAATTTCCGGTGGTGTACCTGGTGGGGATGGAGCAGGGTCTCTTCCCCAGCTACCGCTCCCTGGAGGATCCTTCGGCCCTGGAGGAGGAGCGGCGCCTCTGTTATGTGGGCATCACCCGGGCCAAGGAGCGCCTGTTCCTCTCCCACGCCAGTGAGCGGCGGCTGTGGGGCGGCATGCGGGAGCCGGCCGTGCCCTCGGTGTTTCTCTCGGAGTTGCCCCCGGAGCTGCTTCAAGGCGACATTCCCCACAGCGGTGGGGCGGCAATCCGGCGCGAACAGCGCCTCGATCGCCTCACCCGGGTGGATCGGCAGGAGAGCCTCCAGGTGGCTGCCGGTGGCAGCGCCGCTGCCGCCACCAATGCGGTGCGCCGCCGGGGGGCCAAAGTTTGGGCGGTGGGCGATCGGTTGCGCCACAGCAGCTTTGGAGAGGGCCAGGTGAGTCACCTCTTCGGCAGCGGTGAAAAGGTGTCGATTGCCGTGAAATTCCAGGGGATGGGCCCCAAAATCCTCGACCCGCGCCTGGCGCCGATTGAACCCATCTAGGTGGACATCCCCGGCATTTCCCCCTCCCTGTTGAAGGCCCTGGGCCAGCTCGACATGGGCCCGGTGGCCCTGGTCGGTGGTGCGGTTCGGGACCTACTGCTGCACCGGGTGCACAACGACCCCTGGCGGGGCTTGCCCGATCTGGATCTGGTGGTGGAGGGGGCGGCGGCTGGCCTGGTGGCGGCCCTGGTGGAGCAGCTCGGCCCCTCCCTGGTGCGGCGCGCCCAGGAGCATGGGGCCTACGGCACGGTGGAGCTGGAGCTCGATCTGGCCGGCGAAATCGTGCTGCTCGATGTGGCCAGGGCCCGTTGCGAGCTGTATCCGGTGCCGGCCGAAAACCCCCTGGTGAGCTTTGGTTGCCTGGCGGACGACCTGGCCCGCCGCGATTTCAGCATCAATGCGATTGCCCTGGATCTGGCCAGTGGTGAGCTGCTGGATCCCCATGGGGGCCAGCAGGATCTGGAGCGGCGCCAGTTGCGTTTCTTACACGCCGCCAGCTTGCGAGACGACCCCACCCGGCTGGTGCGCGGGGCCCGTTACGCAGCCCGGCTTGGCTTCGCCCTCGAGCCCTCCAGCCGTCAACAGGCCGTGAAGACCCTGAAGGCGTGGCCCTGGTCCTGGCGGCCCGGGAATTCCCCGGCCCTGGCCCCAGCCGCCCTGGGCACCCGGCTGCGGATGGAGCTTGAGTTGCTGGTGGAGCGGGAGCCCTGGGCGGAGGCGCTCCAGGCATTGCAGCAGTGGGGCGGCTTGGCGCTGCTGGATCCAGCCTTGCAGGCGGATTCCCAGTGGCCACGGCGGCTGCGCTGGGCCGCGCGGCTGGGTTTGCCGCTGTTGGTGGCCCTGGTGGCGGGAGCGGCCGAACCCCTCGCTTTGGCGGAGAGGCTGCAGTTGCCCCATCGCCAACACCGCTTGCTGGTGCAATGGCTGGCCTTGCGGGCCAGCCTGGGGGCAGGGTTTACGGATGCTCCCCTGGCGGGCGCCGAGCACTGGTGTGCCCTGTTGGAAGCCCCTGGTTGCAGTGCCCCAGCGGTGGCCCTGGCGCTGGCGTGCAGCAACGGACCACGCCGGCCCCTGCTGCGTTGGCTGCTGCGCTGGCGCTTCCTAAAAGCTGAGCAGAGCCCCGCGGAGCTGATGGCAGCAGGGATGGGCCAGGGCCCCGAGCTGGGCCGGCGGCTGCGCGCCCTGCGGGCCGAGCGATTGGGGCGGGAGCGGCTCTGAGGGTTTTTGCGAGCTCCTAGCGTGGCCCCTATGACACACCCCCAGGTAGTGGTGGCCGTGCCGGCCCGGCTGGAATCGGCCCGGTTGCCGGGCAAGTTGCTGGCCGAGATCGCCGGCAAGCCGATGCTGCAGCACGTGCTCGAGCGCTGCCAGCAGGCCCGGGGGGTGGCGGCGGTGCTGGTGTGCACCGATAGCGAGCAGGTGCGGCACCTGGCCCAGGCCTGGGGCGTTTCGGTGCTGATGACCTCCCCCGACTGCAGCTCCGGGAGTGAGCGGCTAGCCAGCGTGGTGGCGGAGCTGGTGGCTGCTGCAGGGGGCTCGGCATCTGATTTTGATGAAACCCTGGTGATCAACGTGCAGGGAGATCAGCCCCTGCTGGATCCGGGGGTGATTGAGGCGATGGTGGCCCAGTTTGAGCTGCTGCAGCGGCCGCCGCTGTTGACCCCGGTCTATCCCCTGGCGGCGGACAAGATCCACGACCCCAACGTGGTCAAGGTGCTGCGGGCCCGCGACGGCCGGGCGATCACTTTCTCGCGCAGTGCCCTGCCCCCTCTGCGCGGGGTGCCGCCGCAGCAGTGGGGTGAGCACACCACCTACTGGGGCCATG
>NZ_JAGQCR010000161.1:0-7476 GCF_024346295.1 Cyanobium sp. BA20m-14 | reverse complement strand
GTGCACGCCGGGGTGGTGATCGCCATGCGCCCGGCCCCCCCAGCCGAAAACCAACGCTCCAAAACCGAGCCATGACCCTCACCGCCTCAGACCTCAAGGAACTCGAACTGGCCCTGGCCGATCGCCTCTACGTGCAGGTGGCCGGCTGGCACCTCTACCTGGGCGATGCCGGCCTGGCCCAGACCCTGGCCATCGAATGCGCCGGCCGAATTGACCAGGGAGCCCAGGTGTGTGCCCGCCAGGCGCTTGAGGCCGTGCAGGTGCCCATCGGTGGTGGCGCCACCCGCATGCCCCTTGCCCGACTCGTGCCAGCCGGTCAGTTGCGCGATCTCGAAGAGGTGCTGGAACCGTTTTGCCGATAAGGTTGCGCCACCTGGCTGCGGGCTGTGCTGGTCATTGAGGTCACCAACGCCCGCGACGTGGTGCGCAAACGCATGGGTCGCCTTGGCGGACGCCTGATCGGCAAGGTGGTGGATGCGGAGGCCCAGGTGGAAAAAGCCCTGATCCAGGAGCTGGAAACCGCCTTCAAGGAATTTGGGATCGAGGCGCGGATCTTCTCGGTGGACGGCCCCCAGATGGTGGGCCGCTCACACCTGGAGATCCCCGTGCAGGTGCGGGATGTGCGCGATGTGAATCTGAGCGATTAGCGCCTGGCGCCGAAGCGGGGCAACCGCCCCCGCAGCTGGGCGATGCCTGCGGTCACTTCCGGAACCCCCGCCAGGCTGGCCACCAGGCCGTACACCAGCACCCCCACGCCACCTGCAAAGCCGCACTCCAGCAAGCGCCCCCAAAGCCCCGTGGGCCACGCCACGCCCAGGGCGATTCCCCAGGCCGCCAAGCCGGCCAGCACGGCAGCTCCAAACAGCAGCAGGGTGTCCCGCAGCCAGAGGCGCAGCGGCAGGCCCCCCAGCTGGCCCTGCAGGGCCAGCAGCAAGCCCACACAGGTGATCAGGTTCACTGCCACGGTGGCCAGCACCAGGCCAGCAGCTCCGCAGTAGAGGTTCGGCAGCAACTGCACCCCCGTGGGACCGGGCCCACCGACAAAGGCACAACAGAAAATCGCATTCAGACCGATCCCAGCCAGCGACCAGCGAAAGGGGGTGACCCCGTCGCCCAGGGCATAGAAGACGCGCACCAGCACGTCACGAGCCAGGTAGGCCGGCATGCCGATGCCGTAGGCCATCAACAGGGTGCCGACCAGCTCGGCCGCGCCGGCATCGAAGGCCCCCCGCTCGTAGATCAGCGCCACAATCGGCAGGGCGAGGCCCACCATCAGGGCCCCCAGCGGCAACATGCTGGCATTCGAGAGCATCAACCCCTGGCGGATGCGGCCAATCAACTCGGGCCGGTCTTGCGGAGCCGTAAGCCTGGCGTAGACCGGCAGGAGCGGCACCAGTAAGACATTGGACAGCAGCCCCAGGGGCGTCTGCACCAGCAGGTTGGCGTAGCCCAGTCCCGCCGCCGCCGCCGGAATGCCCGAAGCGAAGAAGAGGGAGACAAACACGTTGATCTGCAACATGCCTGAGGAGAGGGTGGCGGGCCCCATCACCTGGAGCACCTCGCGCACCCCCGGGTCCTGCCAATCCCATACCAGCTGAAAGCGATTCAGCCCCTGACGGGCCAGGGCCGGCAGCTGGATCAGCCACTGCAACACCGCGCCGAGGGTGGTGGAGCCGGCCAGCACCACCCCACCGAGCACCGCCGTGGTGGGCAGGGTGATCCCTGGGCCGAGCTGCCACCAGAGCACGGCGATGCCGGCGATCACGGCCACACTCGAGAGCAACGGGCTCACCGAAGGCAACCAAAACTCATCGGCGGCATTGAGGGCACCGAAGCCCAGGCCGATCAGGCCGGCGAACAGGGCCATCGGCGCCATCCAGCGCAGCTGCAGCACGGCGATGTCGTGGCGGCTGGCATCGAGGCCAGGCCCCACCAGGCTGATCAGGGGATCGGCGAACACCAGCAGCAGCACGGTGACCCCGATCAGGCCCGCCCCCACCAGGGTGTTCATCGCCGCCAGCACGTGGGCGCCCTCGGCGCGGGGCCGCCGGGCCAGAACGCTCACCATGGCGCTGTGGAAAGGGCCGTTGATGCCCCCCAGCAGGATCAGCAGAAAGCCCGGCAGCACATAGGCGTAGTTGTAGGCGTCGTAAGCGGCACCCACACCGAAGGCGGCGGCAATGACCTGCTGGCGCACCAGCCCCGCCACCTTGCTGAGGGCCGTGGCAACCGCCACGACCAGGGCAATGCGCCTGAGGGACTGTGCCATCCAGTGGGGCCAGGAGCCTTGGGAGTTGAGCGGCAGTATGGCTGGCTCACTCCCACCCAACCCAGCCGCGCCCGCCATGGCCACCCCCGTGCTCAGCCTTGGTCCGCTGGTGGAAGGCACCCTGGTGCGGCGTTACAAGCGCTTCCTGGCCGATGTGGAATTGGAGGGCGGCGAGCTGGTGACGGCCCACTGTCCCAACACCGGACCGATGACCGGCGTGCTGCACCCCGGCGGGCGGGTGCGACTGCGCCATGCCCCCTCCCCCAGCCGCAAGCTGGCCTGGACCTGGGAGCAGGCCGAAGTGCAGGGCGCCGAGGGAGCCCCCATCTGGGTGGGCATCAACACGGCCCTGCCCAACCACCTGGTGCGGGCCACGATTGAGGCCGGCTGCCTGGAACCCTGGCTCGGCCCCATCGGCGCCATCCGGGCCGAGGTGCCCTACGGCCTGGGCCGGCGCAGCCGCATCGACCTGCTGCTGACCCCCGCGGCAGGGGCCGCCGATCCCAGACCGATTTACCTCGAGGTCAAGAACACCACCTGGACCGCCGGCGAGCTGGCCCTCTTTCCCGACACGGTGACCGAGCGGGGCCAGAAACATCTGGTGGAACTGATGGCCCTGTTGCCGGAAGCCCGCGCCGTATTGGTGCCCTGCCTGAGCCGCTCTGATGTGAGCCGCTTCGCACCGGGCGATGCGGCCGACCCGCACTACGGCGAGCTGTTCCGCCAGGCCCTGGCGGCAGGCGTGGAGGTGCTTGCCTGCCGCTACAGCTTCTCGGCCACCGAGGTGAGCTGGCAGGGGCTGGCCATGGTGGAGCAACGGGGGCCCGCCGAAGGCCCATAGAGTTGATACCCAAAGCAGCGACTGTTGTGGATACCCGTGCCTTCAAGCGCTCGCTGCACCACTCGGAGCGATACAACCGCCGCGGTTTTGGCCTGGGGGATGAGGTGGCAGGCAACCTCGAGCAGGCTTACCAAAGTGATCTGATTGCCAAGCTGCGTGAGACCGGCCACACCCTGCAGCGGGGCCGGCTCACCGTGCGCCTGGCCGAAGCCTTCGGCTTTTGCTGGGGCGTTGAGCGCGCCGTGGCCATGGCCTACGAAACGCGCCGCCACTTCCCCACCGAGCGGCTCTGGATCACCAACGAAATCATCCACAACCCCTCGGTGAACGACCACCTGCGCCAGATGGATGTGAAATTCATCCAGGTGGATCAGGGAGTGAAGGACTTCTCCGAGGTGGCAGGCGGTGATGTGGTGATCCTGCCGGCCTTCGGCGCCACCGTGCAGGAGATGCAGCTGCTCAACGAACGGGGCTGCCACATCGTTGACACCACCTGCCCCTGGGTTTCCAAGGTGTGGAACACGGTGGAGAAGCACAAGAAGCACTCATTCACCTCGATCATTCACGGCAAGGTGAAGCACGAGGAGACCCTGGCCACCAGCTCCTTCGCCGGCACCTACCTGGTGGTGCTCGACCTCGCCGAGGCCCAGCTGGTGTGCGACTACATCCTGGGCAATGGCGACCGGACGGCCTTCATGGCCCGCTTCGCCAAGGCCTGTTCGCCGGGCTTCGATCCCGATCGGGATCTGCTCCGGCTAGGGGTGGCCAACCAGACCACCATGCTCAAGAGCGAAACCGAGGAAATCGGCCGGATGTTCGAGCGCACGCTGTTGCAGCGCTTCGGGCCCATCGAGCTAAATGAGCACTTCCTGGCGTTCAACACGATCTGCGACGCCACCCAGGAACGCCAGGACGCCATCTTCACCCTGGTGGATGAACCCCTCGATCTGATGGTGGTGATCGGCGGCTACAACTCCTCCAACACCACCCACCTGCAGGAAATCGCCGTCAGCCGCGGCATCCGCTCCTTCCACATCGACACCCCCGAGCGCATTGGCCCGGGCAATCGCATTGATCACATGCCCCTCGGCGGCGCGCTGGAGCTGGAGGAGCCCTTCCTGCCGGAGGGTCCGATCCGAGTGGGGATCACCTCTGGAGCCTCCACCCCAGACCGGGTGGTCGAAGACGTGATCAAGCGGCTGATCGACCTCTGCCAGACCTGAGCCAATCGTCACCAGATCCGCACCTTTGCCGTCTGGATGTCAAAGCCTCAGGCGAGGGGACCCCGAATCGCCTTTACATTGATTAAAGAAAGAGGCCCCCTGCCCCACCAGTCCCACCACCTGGAGTTGCCACTGTTGTCTTTGCTGCTGTCGACCGCATCGCTGGACCAGGACCCCACCGCATCCGGTGGCTCGCAGCTGCGCTACAGCGATGATCCCCAGGTGCGCCGCTATGCCAGCGCCTTTGCCGACGTCATGGAAATGCGGGGCAGCGCAAGACTTGTCTCCGACTACCTCGATGACCATGGGAGCTGGTTTCGTCGCTGCGCCGCGCCGATGACCGTTGAGGCCATTGGCAGCCAGGGTTACACCCTTACCCTCGGCACCTTTGGCAACTTCGGCTTCGAGGTGGAGCCCACGATCGGTCTCCAGCTTCTCCCCCAAGACCAGGGGCTTTACCGCATCCTCACGGTGCCCAACCAGGGCGGTGACCCCAATCTGGAGGGTCTCTACGACGTTGACTTCAACGCCTCTCTGCGGGTCGAAGAGACCGGCCCCCTCACCCTGGTGCGCTGGCAACTGGACCTGAGCGTCTGGATCCGCCTGCCAGGGGTGATCACCCTGCTGCCCGTGGGCCTGGTGCAGTCGAGCGGCGACCACCTGCTCAGGCAAATCGTGCGCCAGGTCTCTCGCAAGCTCACCTGGAAGGTGCAGGAAGACTTCCACTCGAGCCAGGGGCTCGAGTGTCCCCCTAGGCGACAGTCCCAGTTCTAAGGGGCTCTCTCAGGCGGGCCGCTTCTCCCAGATCTTGGCCAGAATCTGCAAACCACTGACGGCTTGCCACAAAAAGAGGGTCATCATCGCCATGTTCAGGCCCACGTGGGCCTTGCGGGCAATCAAGTTGCCCTGCTGCATCAATGGCGCGAGTGACACCGCCAGGGCAATTAGGCAAGTCATGCCAATACCCACCAACAGGTGAGGCCCAACAAACAATTTGCCGTTATTGAGATAGGTGACTGCCATGCCGCCAAAGGTGCCCAGCACCATCAACGCCAGGATCAGGCTGCCGATCTGAAAATGGCGCTTGGCGAACTGCCCCTTGATCAGCTCCTTGCGGTCCGCCGCGTCCGCAGTGCGGGTTTTTTTCGCTTTGATGCCAAGAAACATCCCGTAGCCGGAGAGGGCCAGCAGCCCCCCCATCAGCAGGGGATGGAAGAAATTGAGGTTGTAGGCGAGCGCTTCGGGCATGGTGGGGAAAGGAGAACTGGCGGGAACCGCAGCGGCAAAGACCGATCGAGCGAAGTTACAACTCACGCCGCCCGCCACGGGGTATCAGTGGAGAAAATGACGATGACCCGTCATCATCATCGCCATGCCCAGGGCGTTGCAGGCGGCGATCGAATCGCCATCCCTCATGCTGCCACCGGGCTGAATCAGCGCCGTAATTCCCTGGCCAGCCGCCAGCCGCACTGTGTCATCAAAGGGGAAGAAACCATCACTGGCGAGCACCGCGCCCTGGGCCCGATCGCCAGCGGCTTCCAGGGCAAGGCGAGCTGAGCCCACCCGATTCATCTGCCCAGCGCCGATTCCAAGGCTCTGGCCACCCTTGGCCACGGTGATTGCATTGGAGCGCACATGGCGCACCAGCTTCCAGGCAAAGCGCAGATCGACCAGTTCCTGGGAGCTGGGCTGGCGCTCGCTCACCACCTGCCAGCCACTCTCCTGCACCGGTTGGTCATCGAGCTCCTGCTCCAGCACCCCACCCAGTAAGGAGCGCAAGTGACGGCGGGATGCTTGCGGAATTGCCTCGGGCGCCAGCTCCAGCAAGCGCAGATTGGCCCTGGCAGCCAGCCGGTCCCGAGCCGGGCCATCAAAACCAGGTGCCACCACACACTCGAGAAACAGGCTGCTGAGCAGCTCAGCCGCCGCCAGATCCACCGGGTTGTTGAGGGCCACGATGCCGCCGAAGGCCGAAAGGCGATCGGCATCCAGCGCCCGGGCAAGGGCCGCCGCCGCGTCGCTGCCGGTGGCCACCCCGCAGGGGTTGGTGTGCTTGACCACCACGGCCGCCGGCTCGGCAGCGGGGCCATAGCCAAACTCCCGAACGGTGGCCAGGGCCGCGTCTAGATCGATCAGATTGTTGTAACTGAGCTCCTTGCCCTGGAGTTGCTCGGCGGCCCCCCAGCCCGCCTTGGGCTCGCTGTACCAGCGGGCCTGCTGGTGGGGATTTTCGCCGTAGCGCAGACTCTGGCGAGCTGGCAGCTCCAATCGCAGCGGCAACTCCTCCCCCAGACGGCCAGCCAGCCAGGCGCTGATCGCAGCGTCGTAGCTGGCGGTGTGCTGGAAGGCCTCCAAGGCCAGGCGGCGCCTTAGCTCCAGGCTCAGCGCTGAGCTGGCAAGGGCCTCAAGGAAAGCGTCGTACTGGTTGGGGCTGGTCAGCACCACCACGTCAGCATGGTTCTTGGCCGCCGCCCGCAGCATCGCCGGCCCACCTATGTCGATGTTTTCAATGGCGGTATCAAATCCCACTGCCGGATCGGCAACCGTTTCGCGGAAGGGGTAGAGGTTCACCACCACCACGTCAATCGGAACGATGCCCTGGGCCACCAGATCGGCCTGATGGCTGGCCTCAGCGCGACGGGCCAGGATGCCGCCGTGAATGCGGGGGTGGAGGGTCTTGACCCGACCGCCCAGAATCTCCGGGGCCTGGGTGTGGTCTGCCACCTTGGTGACCGGCAGCCCGGCTGCCTGCAGGGCCGCAGCCGTGCCGCCGCTGGAAATCAGCTGGTAGCCAGCCCCCACCAACCCCTGGGCCAGGGGCACCAATCCCTCCTTATTTGACACGCTGAGAAGGGCCGTGGGGGCCATGGCTGCCGGAGAGCGGGTTTGGGAGCCAACCTAAGCAGCAGCAGCGACCCAATCGTGACCCCTGACAACAAAGCAACTGGCGCTCCCGACGCCGGAGTGATCCGACGCGGCCCTGATCGCAGCGAGCAGCGGCTGGTGCTGCTGCACGGCTGGGGGGCCGATGCCGATGACCTACTCGACCTGGCCGACCTGCTGGTCGGTCCAGCGGTGAGCGTGGTGGCGTTGCGGGCACCCCTGGGCCATCCCAGCGGTCAAGGGCGCCAGTGGTATGACCT
>NZ_JAGQCR010000160.1:0-7512 GCF_024346295.1 Cyanobium sp. BA20m-14 | reverse complement strand
GCCGCTTCGGGGATGGCCACCACCCGGGGCGGCAGCTGGTTCACCGGCTGCCGCCATCCTTCGGAATCCGATTGCAGCTGGTCTCCCGGCAGCAGCCCATCGGGCTGGCGGGGGCCGCTGTAGAGCAGGAGGTGGCCCGGGGGCAGGCGGTCTTCGGGGCCGAGCAGCAAGGCCTCTGCCAGCAACAGCTCAAGCTGTTGCTTGGGCTGGGTGGGCCGCTGGCCCTGGGCCCGCCACCAAACCTCCATCAGGCTGGCCAGCTCTTCGAGGCAAGGGCGGCCGGCCACGGCGTGGCGCAGCTCGGGCTCCTGTTGCAAGAGCCGCAGGGCCGGCAGGGCCGGAACCACCAGCAAGGTAGATGGCTGGGAAGCCACCAGGCCAAGTTCCGGTTCTCCACGCCACAGCGACGACCAGCCCAGCCAGCTGCCGGGGCTGGCCAAGCCCAGGCTCAGTGGGGTCTCGCCCGGCTTGAGCTGCAGCCGCCGCAGCCGGCCTTCCAGCAGCAGCGCCGCCCCGGGGGGTAGCTGGCCGGCCCGCTGGAAGGGCTGTCCCACGCTGAGCTGCTGGATGGAGGCTTCCGCCGCCAGTCGGTTGATCAGCTGGTCGGAGACGTTTGTGAGGGCTGCTGAACCCCGCAGCAGCTGTTCAAATCGCATCAGCTGGCCACCTCCAAGGGGGCTGCCTCTAAGAGGTCTGCCAACTGCATCAGCCGATCGCGCAGCAGCAGGAGCTGCTCGCGCTGCCAGCGGCTGCGGCACTCATCCAGCAGTTGGCCACGCACTTGATCGTCTAGCCGGCCGGCCTGCAGGGAATCGACCCGAATCAGGTGCACAACGCCATTGATATCGAGGGGAGGGATCAGTTCGCCGGGCTGGTATCGGCGCACGACGCGCATCAGCAGTGGATTGAGCCGGTTCACCGGCACGGGGCCCACCACACCGCGCCGCAGGCGGTCGGCCTCATCGGCATGGCGCTCAACCACCTCATGGAATGTGCATTCCTCCTCCTGCAACTGGAAGAAGAGCTCGGTGGCCAGATCCGGATCGCGCACCCGCACCATGGTGAGCACCACCTGGTCGAAATCGCCGCGCCGCTGTAGGAAGAGGCCTGGCACCTCCTGGCTCCAAATCCAGTGGCTGGCACGGGCCAGGCTGTTTTCGAAGGCGACCAGCTGCTCCAGCTCGAGTAGGGAGAGGCCGCGGGCGCGGCGCCATGTCTCAAGGTCGTCGAGGGAGTCCAACCCGCAGCGGCGGGCATAGGCCAGCAGCTGGGTGTGGTTGTCTTCCAAGGGCGGCAAGGAGGGGTCTTCGCCTGCCTCCGGCGGCAGGTCGACGCCGGCCAGCTCCTCCAGCAGGCGTCGCTGACACCAGGCGCTGAGCAGCTCATGGCGGGCCAGCAAGCGCACGCTCTGTGGATCGGGTAGCGGCAACGTGGCTCCCAGATTGCGAAGGTGGAACGGAAGCAGGGCGCTCACGGGGTTCCACTGCCGGCGAGTTCGCGATACACCAAAGCCGCCTGCTGATAGTCGCCAAAACGCTCCAGCACTTCAGCCAAGCGACGGTTGAGGCCAGGATCGCGCAGGCGGCTGCGCAGGTACTGGAGCAGTTCGATGGCGGCAGGATCGTCGCCCATCTCCTCCAAACATGTCGCCGCTGTCACCAATTTGTCTGGCTGGAGGTGGTCGGGCTTGATGCGAAAGATGCGAAGCACCAGCTGGGCGGCTTCGATGCTGCGGCCCAGCTGGCTATGGGCGACGGCGAGGTTGGTGAGCGCCGCCAGGGATTCCGGGGAACCCTGGCGGGTGTGTTGGAGGGAATTCTCGAGTAGGGGCACCGCTTCCTGCAGCCGGCCGCCCTTGAGCAGCAGGCCACCCAGATTGACGAGGCTGCGGTAATGGCCTGGATCCAGCTTCAGCGCCTCCCGAAAGGCCCGCTCCGCCTCCTCCGGGCGGTTTTGGAGGAGCTGACACATCCCGAACAGGCCAAAGGAATCAGCGCCGCGGTTGCCGGCCGTGATCAACTGCCGCAACTCCTGTTCCACCGCAGCCGCATTGGCGCTGGTGAGCTTTTCGCGCAGGGCCACCAGCCGCTCTCTCGAGCCCAAAGTCGGCTTGGGGGTCACCGGCGAGAAGGGCTGCTGCGGGGATGGCTGCTGAGGGAAGGTAGGCCCAAGTATGGGTTGACCGGAGGTTCGATCCGGCAGGGCTAGCTGGATGTTTGTCTGATCAGGCCTGCCTCGAAGTAGCACATAGGCTTGGCGGTAGAAGGCAACCGCCAGCTCGGGACGACCCTGGTTGTTGAGTTCCTCGGCGTAGAGAAACTGTTGTTCAGGGCCAAGTTGCTGGCCCAGGGAAGGTGCGTAGTCGGCGGGTAGGGAAGGGGCGGCAGCTGCCTTGGTTGCGGCGGCCTGGCCACCGAGGGATCGAATTAACCAAGTGCGAAGACCCATCCACACCTCCTTTTCTAATTAACCTTAATGGTGACACGAATTTCAGTAGTAATTCCGTTCAGGGATGCCGCTGCATGGTTACCGGCCTGCCTCGACTCCCTCGCCGATCAGGAGGAGCGCAACTGGGAATTGCTGGCCGTCGACGATGGCAGCCGTGACCACTCGGCCGCCCTGGTGGATAACTGGGCGGCCAGCCATCGCCAGCCCGTGCGGCTGATCCGTCTGCCGGGCTTAGGGGTGGCCAGCGCTCGCAACAGCGGCTGGGCTGCCGCCCGCTCTCCCCTGGTGGCCTTTCTCGATGCCGATGACATCGCCCTGCCTGGTCGACTCCACCGGCAGGCCGCTCGCTTCGACGCCGATTCCGGGCTGCAGCATCTGCTCTGTGGCTGGCGGCGCCTGAATGCCGCCGGCACCCCCCTCCATGACGTCTGCCCCTGGCAGGAAGGGGCAAACTTTGATCTGGAGGCCGCCTTTGAACACAAGGCCGTGCTGCCCAGCGCCTGGATGTTGCGGCGCCCCCTACTGGAGCGCCATGGCGGCTTCGATCCATCGCTTCGCCATGCGGAAGACGTGGACCTATTGCTGCGGCTGGCCGCAGCTGGCGAGCGCGGCGGCTGGCTGGAGCATGTTCTCTGTGGTTATCGGGTGCATGGCCGCGCTGCCAGCCGCCAGGCCGCCGATCAGGCCCATGGCCTGCTGTGGGTGGTGAATCGCCGGTTGGCGGCGCTGCCGGCAGGCCATCCGCTGCTGGGCAGGCGCCAGAGCCTGCTTTTCAATACCAGGGCTTGGGCGGGCTGGCAGGCCTGGCACGAACGGCAGCCAGACCTGGCCCTCGATCTGTGGCGCACGGCCTGGGGAAGCCGCAGCGGCGGAGACGCCCACACCTGGCTGCACCTGGCCGAAAACGTTGGCCGCAGCTGCGCGCGTATCGGCGTTGATCTCTCGGTTGAAGAGCTGCTCAATGACCCCACCTGGCAGGCTCTGGAGGGGCGGGTGGTGGTGGATCTCAGCCGCAGCGGCGCCCGCAGCGTTGCCAGGCTGCAATCTCTGGCCAACCGGTTCATCAGCCAGCTCGCTGCAGCTGATCCAATCTGGCGGCCGGAGGCTCTCGCCCGCTGGTGGCAGACCCTGCCTGCGGGATCCGACCCCCTGCTAGAGCTGCGCCTGCGGGTATTGACCTGGTGCGGGGCGTTAAAACAGCTGGGTTGCAGCGAGCCTGCAAAGGGTTCAAGGCTGGCTGCAGAACTTGCTGCAGAGCTGGCAGAGCTGCTGCGCAACTGGGCCCTGATCAGCTGGCCAGAACACGGGGAGACGGCTCGGCAGCGGCTGCAGGAGGTCTTCGACCTGGAGCCCAGCGCCCCGCTGGCCATGGCGATCGCCCGGCTGGCGGCCACCCGCCACCCCTGGGGTGCCAGGGCCCTAGAGCAGCTGGCCACCCGGTTGCCGGCGCCTGGCGGGGATGGGGCTGCCAACGAGCACCTCTCCCGCCTGCCGCTGCCCGTGCCGGCCGAGGCTTGCCGGGGGCCCGACTGCAGCCCCTGCGCCCTGGCCCATCTGGAGCTGCTGGGCTGGCGGCGAGAGCCCCTGGTGCCGGCCGGTGACGGGGCGGCCGTTGCCTGGCTTGAACAGTGGGTGCCGCCCCAGGGTGCTGGCGGCACCTGGCAGGCAGCGCCCTTTGAGCTGCAGGAGCTCGAGCATGGGCGGATCTGGTTGCGGTCGCCGAACTCCAACCCCTGGGGCACCACCCATGGGCTGGCCGTGGCTGACGGAGAGGGCCAACCCCGGCCCCTGCTGAGTCGCCGCTATCCCCAGCCATGGCCTGCGTGTCCCAGCCCCCCCCACCGCTGCGAGCCGGCGCCAGTAGGGCCTCCCCTGACGGTGGATGGCACGGTGCTGGCGGTGGCCGATCTCTCGGCCGAGATCCACTACCACTGGCTACTGGACAGCTTGCCAAGGCTGGGCCTGGCACTGGCCCGGAGCGGAGCCGGCGCGGATTCGGGCTGGCCAGAGCACTGGCACCTTTGGCACAACGGCGGCGGCAGTGAGCGGGTGCGCCGCAGCCTGGTGGACGACCTAGGCATCCCGCCCGAGCGGCTGATCGATGCCCATCAGCATCCCGATCTGAAGGCGAAGCTGCTGCTGATTCCGCCGCCGTTGCACCCCCTTGGCTGGCCCTCGCGGCGCGCGCGCGCCTGGCTGCGCCGCCGCTATCTGCAGCCGGAGCAGCGGGGTCACCGCCGCCAGGGCAAGGGTCGACGCCTTTGGCTGGTGCGCGGCCCCTCGGCCCGCCGGCCCGTGTTTGGTGAGGCGGAGCTGCTGGCGCACCTGGAGCAACAGGGGCTGGGGCTGGAGCCGCTCGTGCTGGAGGGCCTGCCGCTGACGGAGCAGGCTGCCCACATCGCTGACGCCGAACTGCTGGTGCTGGCCCACGGGGCGGCGCTGGCCGGGCTGGCCTTCGCCCGGCCGGGCACGCAGGTGTTGGAGCTGCATCAACCCCGGTACGCCCCGCCCTATGGCCATGCCCTGGCCAGCTGGGGGGGCCTGCAGCTGGTGCGCTGCCTGCAGCCAGCCACGTCGCCGGATCTATACAGCCAGCTGCTGTTTGAGGCACCTATCTGCGAGCCGATCGTGCTGGATCCGGAGCGGGTTGCGACGGCGCTGCGCGCCCTGGCTGCCTGCACTAGCTCACCCACATAAAATTGAGCCATGGCGATTGCAAAAGCCAGCTGGCTTGACACCGCGGCAGCGGCACGCATCGCCGGCCAGCCCGAAGCGGCCGCGACTGCCTACCTGCGGGTACTGGAGCTTGATCCCACCGACAGCAGCAGCCTGCGGGGCCTGTATTACCTCCAGGTTGGGGAGCCCCTACGCCGAGCTTTGCTGCCGCAGCTGCGGCAGCTGATTGAAGCGGCGGCGCCCCATCCCCTGGCCCACGGCCTGCTTGCCCACTGGCTGCGTGAGGAGGACAGGGCGGCGGCCCTGGCGCTCAATCGCCAGGCTGCGCGCCAGGGCCTGCCGCCGCAGCGGCTGGCGCCGCTGGGCAGCGCCGCCGCCGCCGCCGGTGGCTTGCCGGAGGTGGTGATCCTGGGGGCGCCGAAATCTGGCACCACCTCTTTGGCGGCCTATCTGGCGGGCCATCCAAGGGTGTGGCTGCATCCGCTCAAGGAATTGCATTTCTTTGACAACCACTGGGAGCTGGGGGAGGTTTGGTATCGCTCCCAGTTCCCTCCCCTGCGCAGCCCCGGGCTGCTGCGGCTCGAAGCCACGCCGGATTATCTGCAGCATCCGCAGGCCCCGCAGCGCATGCACGCCCTGATGCCCGAGACGCGGCTGATCGTGCTGCTACGCGAACCCCTTGACCGGGCCCTGAGCTGGATCCGCCACATGCGCTGCTTGATCGGCCTGCAGGGCGACAGCGAGGCGCTGCTGAGGGAGGAGGCCGAGCGGCTTGAGGCGATGGGGCCAGAGGAATTGGCCGGGCTGGGTTGGTTTCGGCCCAATGCCCTAAGCGGCAGCCTCTACGACCAGCAGCTGCGGCGCTGGCTGGCGGTGTGGCCGGCCTCCCAGCTGCTGCTGCTGCGCTTCGAGGATCTGGCCCTCCGCCCCGATGCGGTGCTGCGGCGCTGTTTGGCCTTTTTGGACCTGGACATAGAGGGGCTGCCGCCGGGCCGCAGTTATCAGATACACAACCAGGGGCTGCTGCCGCCGGTGTCGATCGATCCGGTGCTGGCCCGCCGCTGCCGTGAGGGGGTGCTGGCTGAAGCGCTCGAGCTTTGGACCGCCTTGTGACGTCCAGCCTGCCGGGCCGCTGGGCAGAGTTCGGGCGCCGCTGGCAGGCCTGGCGGCAGCGGCACGACCGGCGCTGCTGGGCCAGTAGCTGGCAGGGTGAGGCCTTCCAGGCCGATCGGCTGCGCTTTCCCTCCCCCTGGGACGACCAGCTGCTGGAGACGCGGCTGAGCCTGCGTGTGGGCAACCACCTGGCCTATCTGCTGCGGGATGGGGAGGGCCGGCAGGCGCTGGTGTTTGCCGGGCTGGTGAGCAATGGTCACGAGCTGGAGGCGGTGTATCTGCTCAAGGAGGAGGAGTGGCTGCACGCGCCGGTTTCGGTGGCGCCCGCAAGTTGGTATGCCCTGGGGCTGGAGCGGCTGGCTGCCCAGCTGGAGGAGGCAGCAGCCGTGGCTGATGGGATGGCACCCCAGCGGCGGCGGCTGCTGTGGCTCGAGGGTCATCCAAATTTCGCCCACCAGCTGCTCAACGGCCTCACCTGCCTCGACCAGGTGGACGGGGCCGCCCTCGGGCCGGTGCTGCAGGAGGGTCCGGAGGCCTTCGGGCCGCTGCGGGAACTGTTTCCGGCGGTGCTGTGGCAGGAGAGGGCCGAGGCGAAGGGCGGCGCCTGGTTTGAATTGCCCCTGAGCCAGCGGCCGGAACGCATCAGTCGCAGGCTGCGGAGCCAGCTGCGCTGCCGGGCGGCGATGGTTCTGAGCCGCGAGGCACTGGAACTGGAGCGACGTCTTCTGGCCTGGAAGGCCAGCGGCGGCTGGGTGCTGGCGGTGAGTGTCAAGGCCCGCGGAGCGGTGGCGGAGGGCCTCAACGAGCTGCTGGCGGCCTGGCTGGCGGCCCTGGCGCGGCAAGGGCCGCTGCCGCTGCTGCTGATTGATGGTTTCTCCCTGCCCAGCGGCGCCTCCAGCGCCACGGTGGTGGCCCCCTATCTCTGCCCGATGGGGGAGGTGATCAGCGCCGAGGCGGAACAGATCCGCCAGCTGGAAGCGGTGCTTATAGCCGCGGCACTTAAGCCGGAACTACTGGTGTGCGCTGGTCGCCCCCTGCTGGAGGCGCTGCATCTGCTGCAGTACGCGGATGTTTATTTCATGCACCAGGGCACGGTGCAACACAAGATCGGCTGGTTTCAGGAGTCGATTCCAGGCATCGTGCACTCCAATAGCAAGCGCAACTGCGGCGGTTCCCATCCATGGGGTGGCATGGGTGAAACCGCGCCGCTCTGGTTTCCCGCCGAGGGCTGTGAAGATCTCGAGGATGCTCCTCGGGGGAGCTATCGCTTCCGCC
>NZ_JAGQCR010000016.1:0-23956 GCF_024346295.1 Cyanobium sp. BA20m-14 | reverse complement strand
CGCTGCCTGCGCCGCGACACCGACTTTTTCGGCGGCGATGGCAGCGGCGCCGCTGCCATCGCCGCCGAGGCCCTGCGCGACTGGCGTGACTGGCACAGCCAGATCGAGGCCTGGCAGCGGCCGGTGCTGGAGCGCGCCGACCTGCCCGAACCGCTGCGCATGGCCCTGTTCAACGAGCTCTACGACCTGGCCAGTGGCGGCAGCCTCTGGAGTGCCGCCAGCCCCGCCGACCCGGTGGGCCGCTTCGGGGTGCTCGAGTGTCTCGACTACGCCTGGTACGAGAGCCTGGATGTGAGGCTCTACGGCTCCTTCGCCCTGCTGCAGCTCTGGCCCGAACTCGACAAGGCCGTACTGCGCAGCTTCGCCCGCGCCATCCCCGCCGCCGACCCCACACCGAGGCCAATCGGCTGGTATTTCACCCAGGGCAAGGGCCGGGTGGAGGCGGCCCGCAAGCTGGCCGGAGCCACCCCCCACGACCTGGGCGCTCCAAACGAGCGGCCCTGGGATGCCACCAACTACACCGCCTATCAAGACTGCAATCTCTGGAAAGACCTGGCCAGCGACTACGTGCTGCAGGTGTGGCGCACCTTCCGGCTCGCTCCCAGTGGCGAAGACCTGCGCTTCCTGGCCGAGTGCTGGCCAGCGGCCGTTGAGGCCCTCACCTACCTGAAAAGCTTCGACGTAAACAACGACGGCCTGCCCGACAACGGCGGCGCCCCCGACCAGACCTTCGACGACTGGCCGCTGCAGGGGGTGAGTGCCTACTGCGGCGCCCTCTGGATCGCCGCCCTGGAGGCGGCCCTGGCGATGGCCCAGCGGCTGCAGCTGGAGCTGGGGCTCGACACCAGTGGCGAGCAGCGGCAATTCGGCAGCTGGTTGGAGCAGTCCCGAGCCAACTTCGATGCCCTGCTGTGGAACGGGGAGTACTACAAGATCGATGCCGAAAGCGGCACACCTGTGGTGATGGCCGACCAGCTCTGCGGCGACTTCTACGCCCGCCTGTTGGGGCTGCCCGCGGTGGTGGCCGACGAGCGCGCCCGCAGTGCCCTGAAGGCAGTCAAGGAGGCCTGCTTCGAGGGCTTCCAGGGCGGCAAGCTCGGTGTGGCCAACGGCCTGCGCCGCGACGGCACCCCCCTCGATCCCAACGGCACCCACCCGCTGGAGGTGTGGACCGGCATCAACTTCGGCCTGGCCGCCTACTACCGCCTGATGGGCGAAACCAGCACGGCCTTAGCCATCAGCGGCGCCGTGGTGGAGCAGGTGTACGGCGGCGGCCTGCAGTTCCGCACCCCTGAAGCCATCACCGGCGTCAACACCTTCCGGGCCTGCCACTACCTACGGGCCATGGCGATCTGGGCCCTGTGGGCCACCCACACCGGCTGGCAGGCCATCCCAGGGGCCGAACGCCAACCATGAAACCCCTGCTCACCCTGCTGCTGGCGCCCCTGCTGGCCTTGGCGCTCTGGCTGGGGCTGACCCCGGCCGCCCAGGCCCAAGTGCACGCCCACAACGACGAGAACGGCACCCCGGTGGTGCGCAGCCTCGAGAGCCTGCGCGACCTCGACTACCAGAGCTGGCAGCTGGTGGCCTACCGGGAAGGAGCGCCCGGCGGGCCCCTGAAGCTGCGAATTGTGGGCTACCCCGGCAAGGTGCGGCTCGACCACCCCACGGCCCTGCAGGTGCGCAGCGGCCACTTCAGCTGGCAGCTGGCCGATGTGACCCTGGCCAACCCCCAACTAGCAGGGGATGGCCGCAGCGCCGCCGCCGAGTTCGACCTGGCGCCCCTGCTGGCCGACCTGCACCAAGACCGACCCCTGCGGCTGGTGCTGCCGGGGGTGTTTGTGGAGTTGCCGGTGCCTCCGTTTGTGGTGGCGCAATGGCGCAGCCTGCCGCTGGCCGCGGCTCAACCCCCAGGAGCCTTCGGCAATCCCACCTAGCCAGGATTGTCAACAACAGCCCCCTCTAAAGCTCAACGAGTATCAATTGCTGAATGTCCATGGGCCGATGGGTGAATGCTCTTACCCCCTGGTCAGCCCCACCAGACGTGACTAGATTAATCAAGGTAGAATCACGAAAACATTGTGCACGAGGATGGCATCATGGTTAGTTTTTCTAAGAGCATCGCGGTTGTTGCGAGCCTGACAACCATTGCGGTTGGCGCCGTTGCTGCCGTGAGATATTTTGATGGCATGGATGGGCAAATAAGAGACCAGCGACTTTTAATTGAGAAGTTGCAAAAAGACCTCAAAGGCCGCGAAAATGGCGCCCAGAGTCCCCAATCCCAGTCTCCCGCCGCCCAGTCTCCCGCAACCCCGCCTCTGACTATCCCGCCTTCTGAACCCCTTCAAGGTCCTCCCCCCCTGCCTCCTGTGTCAGTCACAGACGAGGCAAAACCTTCGGCAGCCGCGCAGTGAAGCCAGGACAACGCGTGGATTGCACTGTGGATTGAACCGTGGATTGCAATAATGCATATCTACGCCATCATTAAGCGATGGGCATACTGGTCGTTCTTGGTTTTTCGTTGACCATCGGCTGGATGGTGAGAAGACACCTGACTGCAAGGGCTCGCCCTCAAGGCGAGGATCTGAGGAAGGTCACCTTTGATCAGGAATGCCCCAGGGCCCTGTCTTACACGGAAATGATGAATTCAGGGAAACAACGGATAGATCAAACATCACACGGGAGCGACTGAATATCTCTTTTATGTTTTCTCTGCGCTAATTGCTGCCCTTCCACGCCTGTTCAGTGCTACCCCCCTTGTCCAGCCCCGCACCTAACCCCTGGCGCCCCTGGATGCAGCGGGCCCTGCAGCTAGCTGAGCTGGGCGCCGGCCGCACCAGCCCCAACCCCCTGGTGGGGGCGGTGGTGCTCGATGCCGGCGGCTCGCTGGTGGGGGAGGGCTACCACGCCCGCGCCGGCGAGCCCCACGCCGAGGTCGGCGCCTTGGCCCAGGCGGGCGAACGGGCCCGCGGCGGCACCATGGTGGTGACCCTGGAGCCCTGCTGCCACCACGGCCGCACGCCGCCCTGCAGCCAGGCCGTGATCGCCGCGGGGCTAGCCCGGGTGGTGGTGGCCATGGCAGATCCCAATCCCCAGGTGGCCGGCGGTGGGCTGGCCCAGCTGGCGGCCGCCGGCATCGAGGTGATCTGCGGCGTGGCCGAAGCTGAGGCCCGCTCCCTCAACCGGGCCTTCTGCCACCGCATCGCCAGCGGCCGGCCCCTGGGGATCCTCAAGTGGGCCATGGGTGCGGACGGCCGCACCGCCCTCAGCAACGGCGCCAGCCAGTGGATCAGCGGCCCGGCGGCCCGCGCCTGGGTGCACCGGCTGCGAGCCGGCTGCGATGCGGTGATCGTGGGCGGCGGCACCGTTCGCGCCGACGATCCCCTGCTCACCAGCCGCGGCCTGCGCCACCCCGAACCCCTGCGGGTGGTGCTCAGCCACAGCCTGGACCTCCCGGCCAGCGCCCAGCTCTGGAATCAGGCCACTGGGCCCACCCTGGTGGCCCATGGCCCCGAGGCGCCAGCGCCGGCCTGCGCCGGCCTGGATCAGCAGGGCGTCCCCCGGCTGGAGCTGCCCAGCTGCAGCCCCCGGGCTTTGCTGGAGGTCCTGGCGGCCCGCGGCTGCAACCAGGTGCTGTGGGAATGCGGCCCGGAGCTGGCGGCGGCGGCCGTGCGGGAGGGCTGCGTGCAGGAGGTGGCCGCCGTAATCGCCCCGAAACTGCTGGGCGGCCAACCGGCCCGCACCCCCCTGGGGGAGCTGGGATTCACGGCCATGGCCGAGGTGCCCAACTGGAGCAGCCAGCCAGTCCAGACCCTGGGCCCAGACCTGCTCTGGAGACTCAGCGCACCTGCCGCGCCCATGGCGCCCTAGCCATGCCCACCGCCGGCCTGCCCTTCGCTCTACAGATCCCCCTGGGGGGGACGCTGCTGGCCCTATTTGCCTGGATGCTGCTGGATCGGCTGGGCCGGCGCTGCCCCATGGGCTCCCTCGGGCGGGCCCTGCTGCTCAGCGGCCGGCTCAGCATCGCCACCGCCATCTTGATCAGCGGCATCGGCTGGTGGCTGGCGGGCCAGGCTGAGGGCCGGGAGCTGCGCAACCTGCTGCTCAGCATCGGCGTGGTTTGGACCCTGCTGCGCTGGCGCAGCGAACTCAAGCGGCGCGCCGAGCACTACGGGGCCCAGCTGCTGCCCCACCTCTCCAGCAAAGACCAGCTTTTTCTGTTCGACGTGCTCGACAAGTTGCTGAGCACAGCCGCCGTGCTGGTGGTGCTGTTGATGACCCTGGACCTGCTGGGGGTGTCGGCAGGGGTGCTGATCACCGCCGGGGGCTTCGGGGCAGCGGCCCTGGGCTTCGGTGCCCGCACGATCGTGGAAAACGGTCTCAGCGGCCTCAGCCTCTACATCAACCGGCCCTTCACCCTGGGCGACACGATCAACCTGCCGGGCCCCCAGCTGCTGGGCACGGTGGAAGCGGTGGGCTGGTTTTACACCGAGCTGCGGGATCCGGAACGACAGCGCATCTACATCCCCAATGGGCTATTCACCAGCCAGGCCGTACAGAACCTGGCCCAGATCGACAATCGCCGCATCTGGATCGAATTCGGGCTCAGCTACGCCGACCGGGGCCGCATTGAGGCCATCACCACCGACCTGCAGGACCAGCTCGAAGCCCTGCCCGGCATAGACCCGGCCAAGGAGCGGCTGGTCCACTTCGTGGATTACGGCGAATCGAGCCTCACCCTGCGTCTGCTCTGCTTTGCCGCCGGGGGCGCCATCCAGGACGCCTGGGCCCTGCGCCAACGGGCGCTGCTGTTGATCGGCGCGGTGGTGGAGCAAGCCGGGGCTTCCATGCCCTTCCCCACCCGCACTGTGATCTCAGCAGGCAGCCCTATCTCAGTTCCGGATGCTGGGGATCCCCCTTGAACGGTCCGGCCACCTTGGAAGTGATCCAGCCGCCGTAGAAGCCGCCGGGCTGGGGCGTCACCAGCTCGCCGTCAACCCAGCAGCCATCCATCAGGGCCGGATACACGGCAAACCAACCAGCCAGGGCAGCAAAGGCCTCGCTGGGCTCGGGGTAGGTCCACACCGCCCGGCGCAGGCGGCGCTCAACCGGGAGGGCCTCGGCCGAAGCAGTGGGATCGAGCACCAGATCGAAATAGCGGGCCAGCCCCTTCCACTCGCAATAGCTGGAGCCGGGGCTGGGCTGGAGCAGCTCCTGCCGCACCGCCTGGGGCGGCAGGTAGTAGGTGGGCGGGTGGAAGGTCTCCAAAACCCTCAGGCTGCGCCCCGTCTCACAGAGCAACTGGCCCAAGGCTTCAACCCGCACCTGCTCGGCGCTCTCGACCAGCGCCGGCGGCCGGGGGTAATCGGCCACCCGTTCAGGCATGGATGAAATTGCGTAGCCGCCGACCTTCCTCTCCAGCCCGCTCCTGCAGCTCCGCATCGCTGAGGCCTGCCTCCTGGCGCTGCTGCGCGGCGATCACATCAGCCTCTTCGAGGGGATAGCCGGCGCCGCGGGCCAACTCCAGAAAGGCCTGCAACTCGAGCGGTTCCGACAGCCGAACTGCCAGTTCAGGCGTCTGACGGGCATGGGCCAGGAAGGCATCCAATTGCTCGAGGCTCAAAAGTCCAAATTCAACTGGGGCTGGTCTAGCGCCACTGGCTGGCCATCGACTTGCCAATCGGCCGGGTTCCAGGGAAGCAATAGGGGCTCCAGGGCCCGCAGGAGGTGACCATCGGCCGGCTCGAGCCAGGCCGCCTCCAGTCCCGCGGGGATCAGCGCCGGCATGCGCCGATGGATCGGCGCCAGCAGGGCATTGGGGGCGGTGGTGAGCACACAGCAGGTCTCCAGCTCGCTGCCATCGGGGCCGATCCAGCGGTCCCACAGACCCGCCAGCCAGAACAGCTCCCGGTCGCGACGCCGAATCCAGCGGCCCTTCTCCCAGAAGGCATCGGCGGGGATCAGGCAGCGGCGGTGGCGCCAGGCGCCGCGAAAACTCGGCTTAAGCGCCACGGTTTCGGCGCGGGCATGGAGACAGCGGTGCGCGCTGGCGGGGTCCTTGACCCACTCGGGCAGCAGGCCCCACAGGGCCAGGGCCACCTCTCGCCGGCCGTGCTCTTGGCGCTGAATCAGCAGGGGCTCGCCGGGGCGCACCTGGGCCCGCGGCGCGTAGTGGGCCTCCAGCCCCGGTGGCAAGGGCCCCTGCAGATGGGGGCGCAGGCTCTCGAGCGGGGCCGCGAGGGAAAATTGACCACACATTGGGTTGGGACTGGGGGACTGGGGTGCGTTCGGTTCTCCCAACCCGCCGCTGGATCGCTGGCGGAAGCGCCCCACTAGCTTGGTTGGAACTTTGGCTGCCGCACCATGGCGATCCGCCAGGACGACAACCGCCCCAACCGCCGCTTCGGAATCATCAACCTGGTGTTGATCGGCTTCGGGGTGCTGCTCCTGTTCAGCAACTTCCTGCCCAATTCGGCAGCCCAGGTGCCGCGGGTGCCCTATTCACTGTTCATCGACCAGGTGAACGACAACAACGTCAAGCGGGCCTACATCACCTCCGACCAAATCCGCTACGAGCTCAAGGAGGCTTCGGAGGAGGGGGCACCAACCCTGCTCTCCACCACCCCGATCTTCGACATGGAACTGCCCCAGCGGCTGGAGCAGCATGGGGTGGAATTCGCCGCAGCGCCCCCCCAGAAGCCCAGCTTCATCACTACGGCCCTGAGCTGGGTGGTGCCTCCGCTGATCTTCATTCTGGTGCTCCAGTTCTTCGCCCGCCGCAGCGGCATGGGTGGCGGCGCCCAGGGGGCGCTGAGCTTCACCAAGAGCAAGGCCAAGGTGTATGTGCCCGATGAGGAATCCCGGGTCACCTTCGCCGATGTAGCCGGGGTCGATGAGGCCAAGGCCGAACTGGCCGAGATCGTCGACTTCCTCAAGAAGCCCGAGCGCTATGCAGCCATCGGCGCCCGCATCCCCAAGGGTGTCCTGCTGGTGGGCCCTCCCGGCACCGGCAAGACCCTGCTCTCGAAGGCAGTGGCAGGCGAGGCCGAAGTGCCCTTCTTCATCATCTCCGGCTCGGAGTTCGTCGAGCTTTTCGTGGGCGCCGGTGCCGCCCGGGTGAGGGACCTGTTTGAAGAGGCCAAGAAAAAGGCTCCCTGCATCATTTTCATCGACGAACTCGACGCCATCGGCAAGAGCCGTTCCGGCTCGATGGGCGTGGTTGGCGGCAACGACGAAAGGGAGCAGACCCTCAACCAACTTCTCACCGAAATGGATGGTTTCGCCGGCCAGGACAAGCCGGTGATCGTGCTGGCCGCCACCAACCAGCCCGAAACCCTCGATGCCGCCCTGCTGCGGCCCGGTCGTTTCGACCGCCAGGTGCTGGTGGATCGGCCCGACCTCTCCGGTCGCAAGCTGATCCTCGACATCTACGCCAAGAAGGTGAAGCTCTCGACCAGTGTCGACCTCGACAAGATCGCCCAGGCCACCAGTGGCTTCGCCGGCGCCGACCTGGCCAACCTGGTCAACGAGGCGGCCCTGCTAGCCGCCCGCGCCTACCGCACCGAGGTGGAACAGGGCGATCTCAATGAGGCGATCGAACGGGTGGTGGCCGGCCTGGAGAAGAAGAGCCGGGTGCTCCAGCCCGATGAGAAAAGGGTGGTGGCCTTCCACGAGGTGGGCCACGCCATCGTGGGCCACCTGATGCCAGGCGGCAGCAAGGTGGCCAAGATCTCGATCGTGCCCCGCGGCATGAGCGCCCTGGGCTACACCCTGCAGCTGCCTACCGAGGAGCGCTTCCTCAACTCCAAGGAAGACCTGGAGGGCCAGATAGCCACCTTGCTGGGTGGGCGCAGCGCCGAAGAAATCGTCTTCGGCGAGGTCACCACCGGCGCCGCCAACGACCTGCAGCGAGCCACCGACATCGCCGAGCAGATGGTTGGCACCTACGGCATGAGCGAAACCCTCGGCCCCCTGGCCTACGACAAGCAGGGGGGCAGCCGCTTCCTGGGCGGTGGCAACAATCCCCGCCGCGTCGTGAGCGATGCCACGGCCCAGGCGATCGACAAGGAGGTGCGCACCCTGGTCGATACCGCCCACGAGCGTGCCCTGGCAATCCTGCGCCACAACCGGGAACTGATGGAGAGCATCTCCCAGCAGATTCTGGAAAAGGAAGTGATTGAGGGAGACAACCTCAAGGAGCTGCTGGCCAGCAGCGTGCTGCCCGAAGAAGCCCGGTTGGCGGCCTGAGCCCTTGACGCCGGGGCCCCTGATCACGGATAAGGGTTCTTTGAGACCGGCCGATGCAAGCCGCCGCCTCCAACCCCCTAGCCACGGCCCTGGCAGCCCTGTGCGGTCGCGACCTGCTCTCCTCGGCCGACCTCAGCGCTGAGCAAACCCGGGCCCTCCTGCAGCTGGCGGCCGACCTCAAGGCCGGCCGCAGCCAAATCAATCTGGCCGGCAAGACCCTCGGCCTGATCTTCACCAAGGCCTCCACCCGCACCCGGGTGAGCTTCTCGGTGGCCATGGCCCGTCTAGGCGGCCAGACCCTCGACCTCAACCCCCAGCTGACCCAGGTGGGCCGGGGTGAACCGGTGGCCGACACGGCCCGGGTGCTGAGCCGCTACGTGGACGCCCTGGCTATCCGCACCTTCGCCCAGGAGGAACTGGCCGAATACGCCCACTGGGCCTCGATCCCGGTAATCAACGCCCTCACCGACCTGGAGCACCCCTGCCAGGCCCTCGCCGATTACCTCACCCTGCAGGAGGCCTTTGGCGAGCTCAAGGGCCTGACCCTCAGCTACGTGGGCGACGGCAACAACGTGGCCCACTCGCTGCTGCTCTGCGGCGCCCTGCTGGGGGTGAACGTGCGCATCGGTTGCCCGGTGGGCTTCGAGCCCAACGGGGAGGTGCTCGGGCGTGCCCAAGCGCTGGCGGCCGCCAGCGGCGGCAGCGTGGCGGTGTTGCACGAGCCAGTGGCGGCGGTACGCGGCGCCCATGCCCTCTACACCGATGTGTGGGCCTCCATGGGCCAGGAGGAGGAGAAGGCCGAGCGCGAGCGGGCCTTTGCGGGCTGGTGCCTGAACGAGGAGCTGATCGCCGAGGCCGATCCCCGGGCAATCGTGCTGCACTGCCTGCCGGCCTACCGGGGCCTGGAGATCAGCGCCGGTGCCATCGAGGGACCCGGCAGCCGCATCTTTGACCAGGCCGAAAATCGCCTGCACGCCCAGCAAGCCCTGCTAGCGGCCCTGCTGGGCGGGATCTGAAGCTGGGATTCCATGCCATGGGCGCTCCCAGACTTTTAACTTTGCTGCTGGCGACCATGCTGCAGCTGCCCCAGCCAGCCAGGGCCCAGCCGACGGAACTACGGGGCGTCTGGCTGACCGCCAACGACATGCCGGTGCTGCGCGATCGCACCCGCATGCAGGCCACGCTGGACCAACTGGCGGATCTGCGCTTCAACCGGCTCTACGCCGTGGTGTGGAACGGCGGTATTGCCTACTACCCCAGCCAGGTGAGCGAGGGCCGCCAGTTCCAGAATTTCACCTACCGGGGCCTGCAGGGGCAGGACGTGATCGGCGAGCTGATCGCCGCCGGCCGCAGCCGCGGGCTGATGGTGCTGCCCTGGTTTGAATTCGGCTTCATGGCACCGCCCGATTCGGAGCTGGCCCGGCGCCACCGCAGCTGGCTCACCAAGAAACGCGATGGCGGCCTCAGCTCGATCAGCGCTGCCGGTGAAGTGGTGTGGCTCAACCCCTTCCGGCCGGAGGTGCAGCAGCTGATCACCGAGTTGGTGCTGGAGGTGGTGAGCCAATACGGCGCCGACGGCATCCAGTTCGACGACCACATGAGCCTGCCGCGGGAATTCGGCTACGACCCCTTCACGGTGGCCCTCTATCGCAAGGAAACCGGGCGCGAACCACCCGCCAACGAGGCAGAGCCCGGCTGGGTGAAGTGGCGGGCCGATCGCATCACTGCCTTCATGGAACAGCTGGCCAAAGCCGTACGCAATGCCAGACCTGGCGCAATCATCTCGATCTCACCCAACTACTACGACTTCGCCTACAAGTTGCAACTGCAGGATTGGCGCAGCTGGGTGCAGAGGGGCATCGCCGATGAGCTGCTGATCCAGATCTACCGGCCCGATCTGGCCAGCTACCTGCCCCAGCTGGAGAAACCCGAAGTGCAGGAGAGCCTGGGCCTTATTCCCACAGCCATCGCGGTGATGAGCGGCCAGCGCAATCGCCCCACCCCGCTGGCCCTGATCCGTCAGAAAGTGGAGGCAAACCGGGCCAAGGGCCTGGGTGTTGCCTTCTTCTATCTCGAGAGCCTCTGGAGCCTGGGCCCGGAACCGGCAGCGGAGCGCCTCAGCGGCCTGGCCAACCTGTTCGGGGATCTGCCAGGCCAACCGCTGCCAGGCCAACCCTTGCCAGGAAGTCCACCGCCTCCCGACCTGCCGCCACTCCCATAGGCAGCAACTGAGCCACCAGGGCTAGACAAAATCGCCCAGAGGCGGTACATCTGTATCAGCGACGCCCCGCCCATGCCCCGGCCCAGCCCCCAGTCCTTCAACAGCGGCCAGCAAGAGCTCACCTCCGCCCAGCAGGAGCTCTATGACTGGCTGGCCACCTACATCGGCGCCCAGCGCCACAGCCCGTCGATCCGCCAGATGATGGAGGCGATGGGCTTGCGCTCCCCCGCTCCGATCCAGAGCCGCCTGCGTCACCTGCAGCAGAAGGGCTGGATCACCTGGCAGGAGGGCCAGGCCCGCACCCTCCAACTCCTCGGCGGCATGACCAGCGGCATCCCGGTGCTGGGTGCCGTAGCTGCAGGCGGCCTGGTCGAAACCTTTGACGACGTGCAGGAGCGACTCGACCTAGCCCCGGTGCTCGACACGCGCGGCCTGTTTGCCCTGACGGTGAATGGCGATTCCATGGTGGATGCCCACATTGCCGATGGCGATGTGGTGCTGCTCGAACCCGTGTCAGACCCCAGCAACCTCAAGGCCGGCACGATCGTGAGCGCCCTAGTGCCCGGCAGCGGTACCACCCTCAAACACTTCCACCGCAGCGGCGCCACGGTCACCCTCGAGGCGGCCAACCCCGCCTACGAACCCATCGTGCTTCCGGCTGAGCAGGTCACCGTTCAAGGCAAGCTGGTGGCGGTGTGGCGCAAGGTTTGAGCAAACGGCGTTGTAAACTCCAGCAACGCCAAGCGGGCCTGCGGGCCAAGGCGGGACGACCAGCGCCCCGCCGCCCAAGCGTTTCAACGGGGCCATAGCTCAGCTGGTAGAGCACCTGCATGGCATGCAGGGGGTCAGCGGTTCGAGTCCGCTTGGCTCCATCCTCAAAGCCCAGGCCTGGCCTGGGTTTTTTAATGCTTTGGTGCACGATTTGGTGCATGGCTCCCTATCTTTTCGATCCTCGGTGTTCCAGAGGGCGGGGTTCACCCGCAGGCGCACCAGATCGACGGGCCGTTGCAGCAGCTCCTCCAGTCCCTGCTTCAGCTGCACTGTGGCGAAGGGGGTTAGGGGATTGAGCTCACCCACCCATCCCCATCGCTGCTTGCCATGGCCACGTTACGGGCAGTGGAACCAAACAGGTCGATGCGTTGGAGTCGGTAGCGCTGCTGCCACTCTCTCTGCTGTGAACGCAGGAAGGCCATGACCTGCTGAGCTGGGGGAGGGGATGACCAATGGCCTCAATTGTGCTCAGGCTTTGAGGCTCAGGCATCGCCTCTTTCGAGATCACTGAGCAGCTGAGTGCACTGCTCCAGAAGTACAGGCAGGTTGTTCTGGATGACGCCCCAGACCAGCTGATCGTTGATGGTGACGTACTCGTGGGTGAGCTTGTTTCGAAAGCTGATGATCTGCGGTGCCTGATCGATCTGGGCAAACAGGTCGCCATCTCTCCGAGAGAGCTGGCTGAGTGCCTCGCCAATGATGGTGAACTCCCGCTCGACAGACGAGCGAATCAGCCGGCTGTTGCAGTAGTCGTCGAGGTTGATGCCATCAACGGCCTGCTGGATGGCGTGACCAGCCTCGATCACATCGCTGAGAAAGGCCCTTGGATCACGCTTCATAGATCAGCTGTTTCGAAACCTCGATGTCGCGGCGCACGTAGGGGTTGCGCACGGCATCGGCCATCACCAGATCCACCGGCTGACCTATAATCGAGGCCAGTTGGCGCTCCAGGCCGAAATAAGCCTGCACAAGGTCGCCCGGCTCGATCGATTGGAACTCCACGAGCAAATCTAGGTCGCTACGGCTGGGGTCGAAGTCGTCGCGCAGGGCCGAGCCAAACAAATGCATGCGCAGCACCTGGTGTCGCCGGCAGGCGTCGGCGATGGCATCGAGCTGGGGCTGGGGAAGAACAAGACCCATGGCCCCATTGTGCTCACGCTTCGCGGACTGCCGGCCCATCGATGAGCCGCAGAAGCAACTTGTTCTGGAACGCCTGGCGATCACCACAGTCGTAGCCGCTGATCACCGCAGAGGTAGACGAGCCCAGCTGGCTCAAGCCACTGGATGATCACAGGGACGGCAAAAGCCTAAAAGCGTGACATCGCCTCTATCTTGGCCAGCTTTTCGGCATCTAGCCCCGCCAACTCTTCTATTTGCAGCAGGTGGTCCTTGACCAAGCTGGCGAAAATAAACAGGATTCCATCGAGGCGGAAATCAAACCGGCCTTCGATTGTGTGTCGCTCGATGCTGAGGTAATCGTGCAGCTGCCATACGGTTTCAGCTGAATCGAGATGTTCAGACTTGCTGCGCACTTCCACAACAAGTTTGTCAACTGCCCGGCCGTAGGCCCGGTCAAACGCTTCTCGAGCTACGGATTGCTCAGAGACCGTCCAACCCTCAAGCATCGTTTCCATCATAGGTTTAGGGCTGCACTGGGGGACGCTACACGGATCGTCATGCTGCTGCGAGGTCATCACTCCAAATGGAGGCCCTGCGGCGGTGCTCT
Organism: Cyanobium sp. BA20m-14; assembly: GCF_024346295.1. NCBI lineage: Bacteria > Bacillati > Cyanobacteriota > Cyanophyceae > Synechococcales > Prochlorococcaceae > Cyanobium > Cyanobium sp. BA20m-14. The sequence continues at coordinate 10,991 of NZ_JAGQCR010000016.1, read as the reverse complement.
GCTGGAAGTTCAAACCAGGCGAGATCAGGCCGTTCGTGGTGCTCGCGGTGATAGCCGAAGTGGAAACAGGCCAGCAGGGAAAGCCAACTGGGCAGGTTCAGGCTGTCTGGCCTGGCACGAGAGAGGGGAGCCCGCTGGCCGCGATGGGGCAGGTAGGTGCCTATCAAGAAAAGCTGCAGCGAACTGAGCAGCAGGGGCAGGGTGCAGAACAGCAACACGTTGATCCAGCCTGTAGGACTGAAGGCTGAGGCGATCAGGGCCAGCAGCACCCAGCCGCCCAGCAGGCGCGTCATTTGCCAAGGGGTGAGATAGCCGGCCATGAACCGGCCATACCAGCCCCACACCCCCGCATGGGGGTCGGCATGGAAATCGGGATCCTCCGCACTTGCCGGCGCCTGGTGATGGCTTCGGTGGTTACGCCGGCAGGCTCCATAGGGCAGCGCCGCATAACAGGCCAAAGCCAGGGCCCCGATCCGATCGTTCCACTTGCCCCCCCCGGTCAGGAGCACCCCATGCATGGCGTCATGGCCAACGATGAACAGTCCGGTTTGCAGCACGGTGCGGCCCACCAGGGCAGCGGCGAGGGCCAGCCAGGAGAACTGGCCCAGATCAAGACTGAGCAGGCCGACCAGGGAGGCCAGCCAGCCCAGCATCAGCCCAGCAGCGAGCAGAAGCCCAGTGCAGCTGGGGTAACTCAACGGCCAAACTTGAGCAGCTCGGCGGGAGATGCCAGCAGGTCGATCGCCACGAAATAAATCTTGCCGTCGGGGTTGAGCAGGAAGCGCCAGGCCACATTCATGCCGATGCCGGCACCGAACCAAGGGGTTTGCACCTTGCCGGTGACCTTGATCTGGGTGAAGTTGCCCTCGGTAGGCTCGGCGAAACCCCGCTCGGGCAGCAGGCTGAGGTTCTGGCAGTCTTCAGTGAAGAAGCGCAGGATGGCCTCCCGGCCCACGATCGGCTTCTGGAAGGGGGGCTGGAGGGCGCCGTCGGGCAGGAACAACTCGATCAGGTTGTCGAAGTCGTTGGCGTTGAGCAGATCCATGTAGCTGTTCACCGTGGGGTTGATCACCCCCTCGATGAACACCTTCTTGCGCTGGGCCTCCGGGGTCGGAGCGGCAATCGGCTCCATCACCCGCTGACCCTCGCCCTTGGCGGGGTCGTAGCCCATATCCACCACGAAATTGCGCAACAGGGTGATCTGCTGCCCCTGGTCGACACCCTTGACGGAGCTCAGGACGGCCGATGCGTTGGCCGAAAGCTGGTAGCCGTCAGGGATCGGGGCGACCAGACCCGCTGCCATCCACTCACCCAGCTGATACCAGAAGCCCAGCTTGATGTTCACCGACCAGCAGGCGTACGTGCGGCTGACGGCGGTGTCGGCGCGGTTGGCGAGGTCACACATGACCTGGCTCTGCTCACTGAAGGACATCGCCTTGATCTGGTTGAGCACCGGTTCGGCAAACTGCATTCGAGCGGCACCGGGGGCAGCCACGGTGATGGTGTTGCCCATCTCGAGGTAGGCGTACCAGATCAGGGCCAGCTGGTCTTCTGCGTTCAGCAGCCGGAAGCGGGCTGTGATCGCCGGCACCACGTCGGCCGAAAGAGTGTCTGGAAAGATCTGGGTGGCCTTCTCAAGCGTGAACATGCGCTTTCAATCCCAATTGTTAAGGAACTTTGCAGACTCTAGCCCCTTGACGAACGGTTTGATAATCGAGCGGAAAGCAGCCGCCCCGCCCCATGATTCCGCCCGGTTCTGCCCCCGTGCCGGTGCTGGGTGAGGCCGAGCGCGACAAGCTCGACCGCTCCGACGACGCCCTCTTCTACGCCGAACCCCGCTTCGTACAACACCTTGATGCCAGCTTCCGCCAACGGCTGACCCTGCTCTACCGCCAGCGCATTCCCGCCTGCGCAGTGGTGCTCGATCTGATGAGCAGCTGGGTCAGCCACCTGCCGGAAGATGTCAGCTACGAGCAGGTGATTGGCCATGGGCTCAACGCCCAGGAGCTGGCAGCCAACCCAAGGCTTGAACGCCACTGGCTGCAAAACCTCAATACCGATCTGAACCTGCCCTTACCCGATGACAGCGTGGATGTGGCGCTGATAGTGGCCGGCTGGCAGTACCTGCAACATCCGGAAGCCATAGCCAGCGAGCTGCTGCGGGTGGTGCGTCCCCGCGGAGAGCTGATCGTGGCCTTCAGCAACCGAATGTTCTTTCAGAAGGCTCCCCAGATCTGGGCTGATGGCAGCGACAGGGACCACCTGGCCTATGTCGAGCGCGTGCTCCTGGCCCAGGGCTGGCCCAGGCCGCTGCAGGTTGCGGAGGAAACCCAAGCTCCGGGCCCCCTCGGGTGGATCGGCGGCAAAGGCGATCCCTTCTTTGCCCTGATAGCCACAAAAAGCTGAGCCAAGCAAAAGCCCCAGCGGAATACCCGCCGGGGCTCAACTAGGCCTCAATTGGGGCTCAGGTCGGGAGAATTCAGCCCAGACCCAGTTGGCCGAGGATGCCTTGGCCGGTAAGGACTTCAGTGCCGAGGCCGATGACGAAGCCGAGCATGGCCAAACGACCATTCCAGGTTTCAGCGAAAGCAACAAAACCGAAACGGGTGGTGGATTCAGACATGATTGTTCGTTGGTTACGAAACTTGAAGAGACTGTAACAGATCTTGAAGCAAGGGTCGCCCAGCAGGTCATAAGCCGCTGCCGCCAGCGGCCCTGGGATTGATCACCACTGCTGAGCAATGGGCTTTTCCCCACCTCGACACCCTTCTCCCCAGCTCCACCCTGGCTTTTCCCCAGGGCAGCGGTGGCGGATCGGCTTCTGCAGCAGGCCTGCTTCGGCGGTCCAGGGGAAAAGGCCGGCCCCCTTGACGGCACCGCTTCAACGACTTCCGGCCCCAAGCCCTGGCACCAAAAAGCCCAACAACAGGATGGGGACCCTGCGGGTCTTACCAGACCCACCCCCTGGAGCGACCTTTGACGGATCCGGCGGTGCCGTGGGGTGATGGAGCTCCAGTCACTGGCTCCATGCTTCAGATCCCAGATCACGCACCCGGCTCCGTTTCCGTCGAGAACCAGTTTCCCGAGGACCTCTACGACGCCATGCGTGAGTTCGTGCGGATCCACCCCCAATGGGACCAATACCGACTGATGCAGGCAGCTCTAGCCGGCTTCCTGTTCCAACAGGGTTGCCCTGATCGGGCCGTCGCCCGCCACTATCTAGATGGTCTGTTCCGCCGCCAGGCCCCCTCGGCCTGCCAGAGCGAGCGCTGAGACCGAGACTTGCCCAGCATTGCCGTACGTCCATGGCCGCAGGGACCCCGGGGGGAGAAGCCCTATTGGTGGCCATCGGGGCCGTTCCCGGGGCCTGGTTGCGCTTCCGGGTAGTGGATCATCTCGAGCCGGTGTTGCCCCGAAGACACTGGGGGACCTTCGGCGTCAACGTAATTGCCTGTTTTGCCCTCGGCCTGATGGTGGGCCTGGAGCAGAGCTGCGGCGAGGGATCTCGCCGGCTGCTGCTGCTGCTGGGCACGGGGTTTCTAGGCAGCTTCAGCACCTTCTCCACCTTCAGCGCCGAACTGCGCCATGAGTTGAGGTCCCGTAACTGGCGTGAAGCGGCCGTGCTGGCTGGCGGATCGGTGGCCGGCGGCCTGTTGGCGATGCTGCTGGGCCTATCCCTGGGAGCAGGAGCATGAGTGGGATAGAAGATAGAATAGGTGGGATCCCAGCGCGGAGCCTGCACGGCGACCTGCGCGATCTGGGCCTCGTGGCTGCTGGCGCCATCCCCGGCGCCCTGCTGCGTTGGCGCCTTGAAGGTATTGGCACCGCCGGGGTGGGTGGCCTGCGCGGCCTGGTGGCGGCCGACTTCGTCGCCAACATGGTGGGCTGCCTGTTAATCGGCGTGGTGCTTGCCCAGGCAAACCGGCGCAAACGGCTGATGTTGTGGGCCGGTATTGGCTTTTGCGGATCGCTCACCACCTTCTCCTCCTGGATGCTGCAGCTGGCCCGGGCCCTGCTGGCCGGCCATATCTGGGCAGCAGGGCTGGTACTGCTGGCGAGCCTCTGCGGCGGGCTGGCGCTGGTGGCCCTGGGTTACGCCATCGGCAGCAGCTGGATCACTGCCGCCAGCGCAAAACTGCCGCCGCCGCCAGCGCCAACAAAAGGGGGCCCTCCCCCCATCGGTCGTAGGGGGTGAGTGAGCGCAGACGCGGCAGCTCGAATACGCCGCTGGCGGCCCTGCCAGCTGGCAGGGCGGCGATGACCTTGCCGCGGGCATTCACCAACAGGCTCGGCCCCGTATTGGCCGCACTCACCAGCCAACGCCCCGTTTCAATCGCCCGCAGCTGGGCTAGGGCCTGGAACTGCTGCTGGAGCATCGCCGGGTAGGGATCCAGATTGGCACTTGCTAGCAACCAACCGCCCCCGTTGCGCACGGCCGTCGCCAGGGCAGCGCCATCGGAGAGCTCATAACAGATGGCCCCGGCGATGGGACCCGCCGGCCTGGGCAACAGCCTCGATGCAGCTCCGGGCTGGAGGCCACCCACGGCGGAGAGGCCGCTCCACCGCCCCAAGCCCGCGAAGGGCACCCATTCGCCCAGGGGCACCAGCCGGTGCTTGTCCAACCAGCTGCTGGCCCGGGCCTCCCCAGGGCCGAACCGCAGCAGGGCACTGCGTTGTTGCGGTTCGGCCGCCACCTCTTGCCAGCGGAAGCCCCCCCCGATCAGCTCGACCGCTGGCTGGGGAGAGAGCTCAGGCTCCAGCCCGAGGGCGCCCTCGGGCAAGAGCACCAGATCCACCCTGCGCTGCTCTGCCTCCGCCAGTGCAGCCGCCAAGCGCTGCTGCAGGCGCACCTGCTGGACCCACTGGAACTTCTGGCGGGTAGGGATGGCCGGCTGCAGCACCAGCACCCGTTCAACGTTACGGCCATCACCGGGCCCTGGGCCTGCCTTGGTCGCCAAGGGAAGCGCCAGCAGGGCAGCGGCACCCAGGCCATGGCTGATCAACACCGCAGCGGCGGTGGCCGCGATCCAGCCGGACCGGTCGGGCCCGCTGCAGCAGCGCCAGAGGCACCAGCCCAACAGCAGCTGGACCATCGCCAGTAGGCCCATGCCCCCCAAGCTGGCCAGCCCGGCCAGGGCCCGGTCGCCAGGCAGGGCCACCGCCCCCAGGCCCAGCCAGAACAACGGGCCCTTGGCCAGCAACACCTCCACCAGGCCCCAGAGGCCACTGAGCAGCAGGGCACTGCTGAAGCGGCGGGGATTGAGGTGGCGTGCCAACCCCACCCAAAGGGCCACCAACAGGGAGGCGGCCGCCGCACAACTGAGCAGGAGCAGCCAGGCCAGGGGCAGGCTCAGGCGGGCCGGCACACCGATCCAGTCGAGGGGATGGAGGCCCAGCAACCAGCGGTGACTCACCAGCACCGCCGCCGCGCCCCAGAGGGCCCCACCCCAAACCCCATGGGCCAGGCCCGGCAGGGCCCAAAGCGGCAGCAAAGCCAGCCATAGCAATGGCGGCAGGCCCAGGGGGGGAAGGGCCAGACCGGCGAGCAGACCCGCTGCTCCGGCCAGCCACCACCGGCCTAGACGGTTATTGCCCATAGCAGCAGACTTTAGGAAGGGCCAGGCTTAGCCAGGAATGTTGCCGCCATGGATCCGAATAACCCGCTCCAACAACTGCTGCTGCGCGGCCTGGGCACCACCTCCCTGGTGTCAGAGCGGCTACGTACGGTCACCCAGGCGTGGGTGCGCAGCGGCAAGCTCGACCCCAGCCAGGCCCCTGCCCTGGTTGAAGACGTGCTCAAGGCCCTGCGCGGCGAAACCCCGGAACTCGAGCAGCAGGCCGAGCGCCAGCTGGAACGCAACAAGGACCAACTCCTGCAAGACCTGGGCCTGGCCCGCCAGAAGGAACTCGATGAACTGAGGGGCCGCATCGACCGGCTGGAGCGGGGCCAGCGCCAGCGTTCGGGAGCTGAGGGAGCATCCGATCTGGACATTCCCGACTGATCAGACGGCAGAATCGGGCTGATCCGCAGCTTCCCATGCGCGACATTCTGATCAGCTCCGCCGTGTGCGTGGCCTGCCTGCTGCTGGCCCTGGTGAGCCAGCTGGTCAACCCCACCACGGTGAACGCGGCCCCTGCCCCAGGATTATTTGCGGCCCCCGAATCGCGCCCTGCGATCGGCAACAGCCGCCTGGAACTTGATCCTGACGACCCCAACCCCACCCTCTTTGCCATGGCCACCGACAACGACATCGCCCAGGCCGCCGGCCTCGGTGGCGAGCTCAATGCCCCCAAGGAGCGCACCAGCGCCAGTGGCCTGCGCATCACAGATCTGGTGGTGGGAGATGGGGCCGAGGCCACTACCGGACAAACGGTCGTGGTGAATTACCGGGGCACCCTGGCCAATGGCACCGAATTTGACAGCAGCTACGGCCGCGGCCCCTTTTCCTTCCCCCTTGGCGCTGGCCGGGTCATCCAGGGCTGGGATGAGGGCGTGGCCGGCATGAAAGTCGGCGGTAAGCGCAAGCTGGTGATTCCTCCCGACCTGGCCTACGGCGAGCGGGGCGCCGGCGGCGTGATCCCCCCGAACGCCACCCTCACCTTCGAAGTGGAGCTGGTGCGCATCGGCGGCTAAGCCCCAGGAGTCGATCGTTAGGATGGGGATTCCGGCTTTGCCTTCTCCCCATCCATGGTCCATACGCTGCCAGCGCTGCCCTACGGCCTCGATGCGCTCGAGCCCAACATCTCCCGCTCCACCCTCGAGTTTCACCACGGCAAGCACCATGCCGCCTACGTGACCAACTTGAACAATCTAGTGGCCGGCACGGATCTCGAGGCCAAGAGCCTTGAAGATACGATCACCGCCGTGGCCGGTGACGCTGGCAAGGCCGGCGTGTTCAACAACGCCGCCCAGGTTTGGAACCACAGCTTCTATTGGCAGTGCATGAAACCCGGTGGCGGCGGCCAGCCCAGCGGCGCCCTGGCCGAGAAGATCAACGCAGACTTCGGCAGTTTCGAAGCGTTCGTTGAGCAGTTCAAGGCTGCCGGTGCCACCCAATTCGGCAGCGGCTGGGCCTGGCTGGTGCTCGATGGCGACACCCTGAAGGTCACCAAGACCCCCAACGCCGACCTGCCCCTGGCCCACGGCCAGAAGGCTCTGCTCACCATGGATGTGTGGGAGCACGCCTACTACCTCGACTACCAGAACCGCCGCCCCGATTACATGACCACCTACCTCGAGAAGCTGGTGAACTGGGACTTCGTAGCGGCCAACCTGGCAGCAGTCTGAAACCGGCTTGGGGCTCCCCTGCCCCAGCAGAAGCAAAGCCCCCGGAAAACCCCGGGGGCTTTTTGATGCAGCCAGTGAATGGCGATTAGCTGGCCGGCTTGGCGTCACCTCCAGAAACTCCGTTTAACTTCAACGCCGGAAACGGCCGCCTGCGCGACGTGATCGTGAGATGGTGCCAATTCCACCGGTCTTTATAGATCGTTAGCCGAGATGGATTGCATCGTACGAATCGCCGCTTGCTCCATCGCATGGTCAATCACACGGCTGAAAGCCGTTTGCCCTGCGAGCCAGATTTCGCCTCCCCCAGCCGCCAGGCCGGCTACGCGCAGGCCTTAGATTGTACAGACCAAATGTACAAATCATGACTCGCGTTTCCGTGTCCCATCTACGGCAGCACCTCCCCGCCTACCTGAAGCGGGTGCAGGGGGGAGAGGCTATCCAGATCACCTCCCGCGGCCGCGTGATCGCCAGACTGGAAGCCGAACACGAGCCCGCCCAGGCAGCCCGCCAGTGGCTCCAGGGTCTGCAGGGCCGCGTGACGCTGGTTGACGTGGTGTCGCCGCTGGGCCCAGAAACGGCCGATGAGGCCTGGAGTGGCGATGCCGACCATCTGTGATACCCACATCCTGCTGTTCTGGGCCCATGAGCCCGAACGTCTCACGGCCCCGGCCCGGCAAGCCCTTGAGCTGGGGCGAACCAGGCACGAGCTGGCCATTGCCGACATTTCGCTCTGGGAGCTGGCCCTTCTGCACGAACGCGGGCGCCTGGTGCTGCCGAAGGACATCAGCGCCGGTTTTTACCTGACGCAACTGCTGGCAGCCCTGAGCCTGCAGGTGCAGCCCATCACACCAGAAATTGCCCTGCTGTCTCGCAGCACCGTGTTTCAGCATGGCGATCCAGCGGATCGCCTGATCGGGGCCACGGCCCTGCAGCTGGGCGCGAGGCTGATCACCGCTGACGCCAAACTGCGCGCTTTGCCACAGCTGGACACCCTGTGGTGATGCCGCTGCGCGGATCCCCGTGAGCCGCCAATCGGAGCAGCTCTCCCAGGCGGAGGCGCAGCACTGGAGTGAGCATCTGCTCGCTGATCATGGTGTGCATTCCTGATGGATGTGTTGCTGGCATCCGCTGGCTGGGGTGTGACGCGATCACTTCGCCGCCATCCCCTACTGCGCTTATGAGTGCGATAGCTGGCAGGCCCGCTTCCATCGAGACATCGCTGTGTGCCGAGTGCTCGAGGCGATCGCCACTGGCCGGAACCGCATCCTGCTCACCATCGCCACCGGCACCGGTAAAACATCCATCACCCTTCCAGATCATCTGGAGGCTGTTCCGGGCCCGCTGAAATGTTGCGGGCTAGCCGAGCCGCCGGCCGTGCCGCCGCCAGCACCGCCTGGGGCTCGATCCACATGGCGTCGCCGTAGGAGAAGAAGCGGTACTGGCGCTCGATGGCCTCGGTGTAGAGGTCCAGCAGGCGCTGGCGGCCGATCAGGGCACTCACCAGCAGCAACAGGGAACTTTTCGGCAGGTGGAAATTGGTGAGCAGGCCCTCCACCACCGCAAAGCGATAGCCCGGTTGGATCACCAGATTCACCGGGCCTGTGTGGGGCCGCAGCTCGCCCCCGTGCAGCTGGGCCACCGCCTCCAGGCTGCGCACCGAAGTGGTGCCGATGGCGATCACCCGGCCGCCCCGCGCCCTGCAGGCCGTCACCGCCGCCACCAGCTCGGGCGACACCTCCACCCACTCGCTGTGCAGCTGCAGCTGGCTCAGGTCTTCGGTTTCCACCGGCCGGAAGGTGCCCAGGCCCACATGCAATGTGGTGGTGGCCAGCTCCACGCCGCGCCCACGGATTGCCGCGAGCAGCTCATCACTCAAGTGCAGACCCGCCGTTGGCGCCGCAACGGCTCCCGGCCGGGCGGCATAGCGGGTCTGGTAGCGGTCATGGTCGGAAGCTTCGTGCCCGTGGATGTAAGGCGGCAGCGGGATCGCGCCGTACTGCAGCAGCAACGGCTCCAGCGCCGCGGCATCGCTACACGCCGCAGGGAACTGCACGATGCGGCCACCGGTTTGAGGATCGCTACCCAGCACCGTGACCAAAAGCGGCGGCTGCCCTGGGGAGATCAGCTCCAGGCTGTCGCCGGGCCTGAGCCGTTTGGCGGGTTTGGCCAAGCACAGCCAACGCCCTGGGGCTGCACCGGGGACATCGACCGCCTGCCGATCTGCCCCAGACGGCTGCCAGGGCTCCAGCACCAGCAGCTCGGCGGCTCCGCCGCTGGCGCGGCGGACCTCAAGCCGGGCATGCAGCACGCGGGTGTCGTTGACCACAAGCAGATCACCCGCCCTGAGCTCGTGCTGCAGATCCCACACCCTGAGGTGGCGAGCATGGGGCGCGGCCCCTATGCCGCTGGAATCGACGACCAGCAGCCTGGCATCGTGACGGGGCTCCACCGGCCGCTGAGCGATGAGTTCACTCGGCAGGCCATAGCCGTAGCTCGCTAGCAGCCGATCGACTGGATCAACGCTCACAAGATTAGACCTGGAGGTAATAGCGATAGCGGCTGAAGAGGCGGGATCCTCGATCGCGCAGGGCAGCCGACACCAGATCAACGCTCTGGTTAAGTAATAGCCCATCCAGCCATCCGGTGCTGATTACCTCGGGCATCATCACAGTGAGTCGCTGTTCGGGTTGACTGCCATCTATGGCAATGCGCTGAAAGGCACCGCGCTCAATGGCATGCACCCTCTCCACCAGCGGATCAATAAAGGAGGCGTAGGGGCTCTCTTTGAGAGTTAGGGCCACTCCCAACGGCTGGCCGATCTGTCGATCCCATTGGGCCCTGATCCGTTGGGGGTTGTGATGGGAGGAATAAACAAACAGCACACTCACTTGGCGCGACATGCTGCACGCTTGGCGAACCGCAGCAACGGCCGCACGGTCAAATGCTTCAAGACAAACTATAATCGGACCCTGACCAGGATCTGGACGAGCGGGTGAGGCTGCTGAATGCAGATGCAGAACTGGTGCGATCACTTCGGCGGATTCATCCAGCTCAAGCGCATGCTGCAGGAGCCCATAGCGTTGTTTGGTCAGAGCCAGAAACCACACCAAGGAGGGGATAAGCAGCACCACCAACCAGGCGCCACCGCTGAACTTGCTGAACACCACGACAGCCAACACCAGGCCGGTGAAAAGGGCCCCGAAACCATTCATCAGCGCTCGCCAACCCCAGGCCGAGCCGCGCTGACGCAGCCAGTAGATGACCATGCCACTCTGGGAGATCGTGAAAGCCAGAAACACCCCTACGGCATAGAGATTGATCGCCATCGTGGTGTCCCCTTTGCAGAAAACGATGATCAGGCCAGAGAGGGCAATCAGCACGAGGATGCCGTTCTGAAAGACCAACCGATCCCCCCGGAATGCCATCAGCCTCGGCAAATGGCTGTCGCTGGCCAGCAGGGCCCCCAGCCGCGGAAAATCGGCAAAGGCGGTGTTGGCCGCCAACATCAAGATCAGCAGCGTGAAGAGCTGGAGAGCGGGGTAAAGCGGGTTGGAAGCGCCAAAGATCCGCTCGCCCAAAATCGCCATCGTGGTCTGATTGGAGGAAGGATCCACGCCATACATCCAGGCCAGCAGGCTGATGCCCAGGAACATCAGCGAAAGGATCCATCCCATCACCGCCATGGTGGCTCTTGCATTAGCCG
>NZ_JAGQCR010000159.1:0-7553 GCF_024346295.1 Cyanobium sp. BA20m-14 | reverse complement strand
GGGGTAATGATCCGCTCCAGGCGATTGAGAATCTCGACTTGCTGACCGGCGAACGCCTGGTGTGGAGTGCGGCACCTCGCGGTTTTGTCACCGAACCGGTGATGGTTTCCCGTCTAACTGGTGACTCACCAGGAGACAACTCTGCCGAAGACAGTGCTGCCGAAGACAGTCCCGCAGAAGATAGTGGCTGGGTGTTGGTGCCGGTTTGGAACGGGGCTCGCTGCGCCACGGATCTGGTGATCCTCAACGCTGCCGATTTGACAGAGCAAGCCGTGCTCGAGCTTCCCCTGGCCATTCCCTATGGGCTGCACGGCAGTTGGTCTGCAACTGCCTGATCAGCTGCCCAGCAGGGAGCCCAGCTGGGGTTCCAGCTGGGCAAAAGCCCGGCCCCTGTGGCCGATCTCGCTTTTGAGGCCTTTGTCCATCTCGGCGTAGGTGAGCCCCGTGTGCGGCACAAAAAACACGGGGTCGTAGCCGAAGCCCCCACTACCCCGCTGCGTTGGCAGGATCAGGCCGGCGCAGCGGCCCTCCACCTCCAGCCGCACGCTGCCGCTCGGATCGGCCACCGCCAGGGCGGCGCTGAACTCGGCGCTGCGGTCGGTAGCGCCCTCCAGTTCTTGCAGCAGCCTGGCGATACGGGCTGCGTCGCTGCTTGCGTAGCGGGCTGAGTGCACGCCTGGCGCGCCGCCTAAGGCATGCACACTCAGCCCTGAGTCATCGGCCAGGGCCCAGCAGCCGGTGGCGCTGGACACGGCCACCGCTTTGAGGCGCGCGTTCTCGGCAAAGGTGCTGCCGGTTTCCTCCACCTCCAAGCAATCGGGCTGGGCCTCAATTGCCAGGTTGAGTCCGGCCAGCAGGTGCTGGAACTCGCGCACCTTGCCGGCATTGCCGCTGGCGATCACCAGCTTGGTGACGGGTGAGCAGACCATATCTGTTGTGTGCATGGCGTCAGACCGATTCCGCCAGCTGGCGGGCCCAGCCCAGCACCTCAGCCACCCGGGCTTCGCTGGGAGCTTCGCAGTAGAGCCGCAGCAGCGGCTCGGTGCCGGAGAAGCGCAGCATCAGCCAGTGGCTGGGGCCCAGGCGCAGCTTCACCCCATCGGTGGTGATCACCTCCAGCACGGGGCTGCCGGCCACCTCGCTGGGCGGTGCTGCGGCCAGCTTTGCTTCGAGCCGCTCGCGGGCTGCCATGTCTGGCAGGCGTAGGTCGAGTCGGTCGTAGGCGGCGGCCCCACCGCAGCGCTGCTGCAGGGCATCGATTCGCTCCCCCAGGGGCAGGCCTCCCTCCACCAGCGCTTCGATCAGCAGCAGGGCTGCAAAGGGCGCATCCCGCTCTGGCAGATGCATGCCGAAGCCCACGCCGCCTGATTCTTCGCCGCCTACCAGCACCTCGCCGCTCAGCATCTCTGCCGCGATGTATTTGAAGCCCACGGGCTTTTCCAGCACCTGGCGCTCCAGGCCTTCTGCCACAAGTTGCATTAGGTCGGAGCCGCTTACGGTTTTGATTACGCAGCCCGGCAGCTGGCGGGCCCGGGCCAGGTGGTCGATGAATAGGGGCATCAGCAGCTGGGTGCTGCAAAAGCGGCCGCGCTCATCCACGGCGGCGATGCGGTCGCCGTCGCCGTCAAACACGATCCCCATGGCGGGCCGGCCAGCTGCGGTGCTGGCGGTTACGGCCGTGATCAATTTCTGCAGGTAAGGGGCCAGGGGCTCGGGAGGGTTGCCGCCAAATAGGGGGTCCCGGTTTGCCCGAATTTCGCGGATGACGCCACTGGATCTGGCCCCATCGCCCAGCAGGGCCGGCAGCACACCGGCTGCTGAGCCGTGCATTGGATCGACAATCACCGTGAGCCCCAGGCGCTCTAGGCCTGCCGCCAGGGCCGCAGTGTTCACCTTGGTCTGCAGGCCCGCCACGTAGGTGCCCAGGGCATCGAAGCGTTGGGGGTCGCCCGGGATCGGCACGGTGATGCCACCGGCTTCCAGGCGGGTTTCAACTCGGCGGGTGAAGTCACCTTCCACCGAGCCGCCGAACGGTCCCTTGATTTTCAAGCCGAGCCACTCCGGCGGGTTGTGGCTGGCGGTGATCACCAGGGCGCCCAGGGCCTGGCGCTGCACCACGGCCCAGCTGCTGGCAGGGGTGGGTGTGGCTGTGGCCGAAAGCAGGGGCTCGAGGCCGCAACCTCTAACGGCGCTGCAGATCGCCTCAGCTAGTTCGGGCGCCAGAAAGCGGCGGTCGTAGCCGATCACCACCTCGCGGCTTTTCAGGCCTTCGGGGGCGGAGTGGGCCAGCTCCCGGGCTGCAGCGGCAGCTACCGGCAGCAGTCGATCCAGGGTGATGTCCACGCCGAGGATGCCGCGCCAGCCATCGGTGCCGAAGGCGATCGGGCTGGCCTCCAGGGGCAGGGGGGCTGAGGCCATGGGGGGTGGGGCATGCCGAGCTGGGGCAATTCTGCGGTGCCGGCGGCGCTCCAGCCCTAGCGTCGGGGTCTGTGGACGCCAGCATTGACTTCCCGGCCCCAAATTGAATGTTCAGGGCCCGAGCCGGCTCTCACTGATCGCTTGCTGCGCAGTTGGCTGCGATGCAGGCGCCGCGCCTGGCTGGATCGCTTTGGGGTTGCCAGCGAGCGGCAGTGGAATGCCCACCGGGCTCTGGCCTTGAGCGACCAGCTGCGCAGCTTTCAGACCCTGCTGCCCCAGCGGCCGGGCCACGGCGAGGCGGCCTGCGCCGCAGGGGCGGCTGGGGTGGTGGGCTTGCGGCTGCGGGGGGCTGGTCCCCAGGGAGTGCGATTGGAATCCCATCCCTCCCTGCTGGAGCGCATCGCTGGCCAAAGCCGTTGGGGCGCCTATGCATACCGGCCGGTATTGGCTCGCCAGGGGCGACGGCTAACCCGCGAAGCTCGGGTGGTGCTGGCGCTTTGGGGGCGCCTGTTGGCGGAGCACCAGCAGGCACCAGTGCCCCATGGTCTGGTGGTGGCCGGTGAAGGCAGGTTCCTGCAGCGGGAGCGCCTGGCATTGGCTAGCGGCCTGCAGCACCAGCTCGATGAGAGCCTGCAGCGTCTCGCCGCTGATCTTGCCCAGTCCACGCCACCGCCCTTGGTGAGCGATCGCAAAAAGTGCACCCTGTGCAGCTGGCGAGGCGTCTGCGATAAGGAGGCCGCCGCCATGGGGCATCTCAGCGAGGTGAGTGGCATCGGCGGTAAGCGCCGCGAGATGTTGCTGGAGCAGGGGGTCACCAGCCTGCCGGACCTGGCTGCCCGCGATCCAGAGCTGTTGGCCGAGGCCCTAGCCGCCTACGGAGAGCAGCACCGCGAGATTGCCGCTGAGTTGGTGGCCCAGGCCCGGGTGCAGGCCTCTGGCCTGCCGCAGCGCCTTGGCCGTGGGCCGGTCTTGCCCGAGTTGGCAGCAGCACCTGGTGTGTTGCTCTACGACATCGAATCCGATCCCGATGCCCGCGATGATTTCCTGCACGGCTTTGTGGTGCTGGAGAGCGACGGGGCGGGGGGCTGGCTAGAGCAGTCCGCCCGCTACCAGCCCCTGCTGGCCTTGCAGGAGCATGGTGAGCAGCGCCTCTGGCAGCGATTGCAGCGTTTGCTTGCCCGCTATCCCGATTGGCCGGTGTTGCATTACGGCGAAACCGAGGTGATTGGCCTGGTGCGCCTGGCCCAGCGCCAGGGGGCCAGTGAGGCTGAGCTGGCCCGGTTGCGGGGCAGGATGTTGGATGTGCACGCCCGGCTGCGGCGCCACTGGCGCCTGCCGGTGAGCAGCTACGGGCTCAAGACGGTGGCCGGCTGGCTGGGCTTTGCCTGGAGCCAGAAAGGGGTAGATGGGGCCCGCTGCCTGCTTTGGTGGCGCCAGTGGCGTCAATGGCACCGCCAAGGCGGTAGCCGGGGCCAGGCCAGTCGCTATCAGTTGCAGCGGATATTTCTCTACAACCGCGATGACAGCCTGGCCACCTGGGCAGTGGTGCGCTGGCTACTGGCTCAGCCCTAACGCTTCAGGACTTCAGATTCAGGACTGAAGATTCAGGATTTACGGCCGGCACCGACCGGTGGATCAACGCAGGCTGGCGGGCGAGATAGCTCCAGCAGCGCGCCATCGGGATCGGGGCCGGCGCGCAGGCAGGTTTGTTGAAGCGACTGGCGGCGCACCAGGGCTAGGCCAATCCAGAGGCCATCTTCCAGGGCCAGGCTGGAGGTGATCAGACCCGCCCGGGGGCTGCTGGGCTCGCCGCCCGTCAAGACTGTGCCTGGCTCTCCAGGATCCTGGGTTCCGCGCCAGAACCAGCGCCGCAGCTGTTGTTTAACGCCGTCGTAGGTGGCGAGTTTGGCCAGGGTTTCCTGGCCCACGTAGCAGCCCTTGCTGAGGCTCACCCGGTCGGCAAGCCCTACTTCGAAGGGGTTGGTGTCGTCGTTGATCTCACCTGGGGCCTCCGGCACCCCCTGCTGGATGCGCCAACGCTGCTGCTCCCTGGCCGGCAGGGGCGCTCGATCGGCTAGCCAGGCGGGCAGCTCGGCGTTTGTCAGCAGGACCAACTGGCGGCCCAGCAACCAACCGCTGCCATCTTCTAGAGAAATCCAGCTCCCATCAGCAACCTGGGGCAGGGCGTCGCAGCCATCCCCAAGCGGCGTGATCAAACGCACCGGAGTTACCGGACCCAGTTGCACTCGATCGGCGGGGAACAGCACCCGCTCAAGGGCCTGCCAAAGGGCGGTGCCATCAGCGCCGCGCAGCAGCAGCCAGGCCCCATCCCTATCCACCAACACCTCAGCGAGGGCTCGCAGACGACCGGTGGCGGTGGTGCAACAGCTGGGTATCCAGCTGCCGGGCTGCTGGCCTTCGATTGCCGAGCTGGTTTGGCCGTGTAGAAATCTGCCCGAATCTGGGCCATCCAGGCGGATCAGGTAGCCCGCTTGTTCGGTTCGAGACGGGCCGCTGGGCTGCCAGCCCCAGGGATCGGAGCTCATGAGTTGGCCAGGTCCGCGGCGGTGGCAGCCACCTCGTCCAGCAGAAACAGGCTGCGCAGCTCGAGCCCGGCAGCCGTCATCGCCTCGACGCCCCCCTCCTGGCGATCCACGATTGTCACTACCCGGTTCACTGTGTAGCCAGCCTCACGCAGCTGCTGCACGGCCATTAGGGAAGATCCGCCTGTGGTGACTACGTCTTCAAGCACGGTGATGGTGCTTCCCGGTTCAGGCAGCGGCCCCTCCAGCCAGGCACCGGTGCCGTGGCCCTTGGCCTCTTTGCGCACGATCAGAGCATTGAGCTCCCGGCCCACCAAGGCAGCCATCATTGCCACCGCGCTCACCAGGGGATCTGCCCCCAGGGTGAGGCCGGCCACCGCCCGCGCTTCCGCTTCCACCTGCTCGAGCATTAGGGCGCCGAGCAGGGCCAAGCCGCTACCACTGAGGCTGACTGGCTTGCAATTGACGTAGTGGTGGCTGCTGCGCCCGGAGGCCAAGGTGAAGTTGCCGTGGCGGTAGGCCTGGGAGGCGAGCAGGGGAAGCAGGGCCAGGCGCATCTCTGCGGGGCTGGCAGTGAATAACGGGGCAGCCAGGGAAACGGTCGACAAGATCTGGTGCATTCTCGATTGGTTGATTAGTTTGCGACCATCACGACAGGATCAGCCCTGGGCTGATGGGATCAATGGCTTACGGCACCAACTTAAGGTTCACTTTGGGTTTGGCCGTAGGCGCACTTTCTTTGGTAGGAGCCTGGTCTTTGGTAGGAGCCTTGGTCTCGACCCCTGCAGCGGCGGGCCCAGTGGTTTGTACCACGACCTTGGAGGCCCCAAACAGCGGTGGGCAGGCACTCAATGGGGGAGCTGCCGGACCCGTTGAAGTTACCCGCTGTGGCGTCGTGCAGACCACGCCCCAGCTGATGGAGCAACGCTTTTTCAGCTACACGGCACCCTTTGCTCGCGGCGTGAGCCTCACCAATCAAATCACCGATCTATTTGGCATCGCCATGGGTGGTGGTGATGGCACCAAGGTGATGGGCTTCGGCTTCCCCGATCAAACGATCATCTGGGATGGCACGGCAGTGGAAAATACTTATCAAGTGTTACTTCAGCAGCAGAGTGATCCCATGCCCTGGCGTACGGGGGATGTGTCAAACGGCTATTCCGGCAGCCTGGGATCCGCTGGCTCCCAGCCTGATGGCCCAAGCTGGCAGGATGGCGGTGCCAGCTACAGCGCTCCGGTGCGCGGCCTCTGGTAGCACTGCTGGCGAGGGGGTCTAGCAATCTGGTGAATGCAGCGAACTCATAATTCGCCTTAGCCGAGTTCGATCCTCGGGACCCCCATTTCACCTTGGTTCAATCAACCCCTGCGGTCTGATTGCCCAGCAACCCCTATCGTCAGGGCACTGATGGCTCTCCTGGCGGAGCTTCCTGTGATTCAAGTCCTGGCGCTGGCCATTTTGCTGGCTCTGCTGGCTTTTTTTGCCGCTGGGGAATTCGCCCTGATTCGCCTGCGGCCTAGCCGGGTGCAGCAACTGCAGGAGGCGGGTGAGCCCGGTGCCCAAGCCGTTGCCAAGCTGCAGCATCGGCTCCGGCGAGTGCTGGTGGCTACCCAGCTGGGTACGGCGCTCGCTTTGGTGGCATTGGGCTGGGCCGGTCGCGGCTTGGCTGAACAGCTCGGCATGGCTATGGCCGCCAAAAGTGGTGTTGGAGCCATTCCCCAGGTTTGGCTTGATGCCGGTTTATTTCTTGTACTGGTTTTGCTTGCCACCGTGCTGGGCGGCTTACTACCCAAGGCCTGGGTGTTGCATCGTCCCGAAAGCTCGGCTCTGCGACTGGCGCCGTTGCTGGCTGCGGTGAGTCGCAATCTGGCCCCCTTGCTTTCCCTGATTGAGCGTTGCAGCGGTGTGCTGCTGCACCTGCTGGGCTTACCCCGTAACTGGGATGAGCTGGTGCCTGCCCTGTCGGCTGGCGAGCTTGAAACTTTGATCGAAACCGGCAACGTCACCGGTCTGATGCCCGACGAACGCAACATTTTGGAGGGAGTCTTTTCGCTGAGGGACACCCTGGTGCGGGAGGTGATGGTGCCCCGATCCGGCATGGTCACCCTGCCCCTGGATGTGAGTTTTGCCGAGCTGATGCGCGAGGTTCATGACACCGCCCACGCCCGCTTCCCGGTGATCGGCAGCTCCCTCGACGACGTGCGTGGCGTGCTTGACCTGCGGCGTCTTGCTGATCCCATTGCCAGGGGCATGCTCAGTGCCGACACTCCCCTTGCTCCCTACATCACCCCCGTGGCGCTGGTGCAGGAGAGCACTTCCCTGGCGGAGCTCCTGCCCCTGATTCGCAGTGGTCAGCCCCTGCTGGTGGTGGTTGATGAGCATGGTGGTACGGAGGGGCTGGTCACGGTGGCCGACCTCACCAGCGAGATTGTCGGAGAGGAAGAAGATTCCCTTGAGGCGGCCCAGGATCTGCAGAAACTCGGCGAAGGCTGCTGGTCGGTGGCAGGGGACCTGGAAATCTTCGAACTCAACAGGCAGCTGGCGCTGCAGTTGCCTGAGGCGGAAGGTCATCACACGCTTGCTGGCTTCCTGCT
>NZ_JAGQCR010000158.1:0-7640 GCF_024346295.1 Cyanobium sp. BA20m-14 | reverse complement strand
GGTGCGGATGCTGCACAAAGGCCGCCAGTAAAGCGAATTCGCCTGAGGTGAGCACCGTGATCCTTCCCCCCTGCTCCAGGGTGCGGGCCGCCAGATCCAGCACCTGCTCACCAATCGTCAAGGACTCCCCTTCGGCCAGGGGCGTACCGGCCGGCAGGGCGACGCGGCGACGCAAAACCGCCTCAATGCGGGCGGTGAGCTCCCGCGGCAGGAACGGCTTGGCCAGATAGTCGTCGGCGCCCTGCTCCAGGCCGATGATCCGATCCACCGCATCGCCTTTAGCGGTGAGCATCACCACCGGCAGATCGTCACCGCCGTCGCGCAAGCGCCGCAGCAGGGTGAGGCCGTCGTCTCCCGGCAGCATCAGATCCAGCACCACCAGATCGGGACGCTGGCCTGCCAACCGCGCCATCAGCTGGGCTCCGTCTGCCAGGCAGCGCACGTCATAGCCCTGGTCGATCAGGTAGGTGCCCACCATGCTCCGCAATTCGGGGTCGTCATCAACCACCCAGATGCTTTGACCAGGGGACATCGCGGTGCCATTCCGGAAAGATTTAGTCACAGCTTGGCCGGAATCTGGCAATAGCGGGCAGCACAGGGCTGCATAGCCTGAGTTCATTCCCACCTAAGCCATGCCCACCGCAACCATGGTTCCTGGTGTTCGTCACCCGCTGCGACTGATCGCCAGCCGCCTGGCGGGAGTGCTGCTTTTGGCCACTGTCGTCAGCCCAGAACTGCCGGCACGGGCGGCCGATGAGTTTGAGGTGTACCAACAGCGGCTAGCGCAATTGTTCCGGCAGCTCGATCGCAACGGTGATGGCAGGCTGGAGCTTGATGAAGTGCGCACCAACGCCTACCTTCTGCGCCACTTCGAGCGGCTCGACCGCGGCGGCAAGGGCTACCTAGTGCCCGGCGACCTGCGTTAAGGATCCAGCTGGGTCTTGTCGGCCACCACCAGCACCCGCTTGGTGGCACTGACGATGCCCTTGGGATGGACCAGCAAAATTGCCCAGGTCTGAGATCCCGGTGTGAAGGGAGCCTGCACCGACTTGAACAGGCCACCGCCACCCAATGCTCCCAGCTGGAGCTCTGGGCTCTCCAGAGCGTTCACCTGCTGACCGGTAAGGGCCACCAAACCACCCGCCGCGATCGCCCCCTCCAGGGGCTCGTCAAACAACGCGTCAACGTCATAACGCTGACCTGTGAGCACCGCATCCGGGATCAAAAGACTCACGGGTAGATCGGCCTCACCGCTGCGCATCAGGGTCTGCTCTCTAATCACTATCTGGCCATTGATGCGGCCCCCAGGACCGCCACTGCTGCTGAGCACCAACTGTTGCTGGGCATCGAGCCGGTAGCGAGTAGGGCCTTCCTGCCGGGTGCCGGTCACCTGGAGCTGCACGGTGCTGCGCCCATCACGCAAAGGCTTGCCCGTGGTGAGCTGCCAGCGGGCATCAGGGAACTGCCGCAGCACGCTGCGCCTTCGCAGTTCCACCAGGGTTACGTCGAGCCCAGGACCGTCCTCCATGGCGCCCCTGAGCTCGCCGGTGCCATTGAGGGCCGTTTCCAGGGCCTGGAGCTGAGCCGCACTGGGCCCGGCAGCAGCAATAGCGGGCACCGTGCTGACCAGCAGGACGGCGAGGCCGGCCAGGCTTCGGGGCAGAAATCGGCCAAGTAGCTGGAGACGCGGCATGGGGCGGCGGAAACCGCTTTTAAGTTAGGCATGCTTCAGCCCCAGCACCCATGCCCAGGCTCCTAATTGCTGCCAGCGGCACCGGTGGCCACCTATTTCCTGCTTTAGCAGTGGCCGATGCCATGCCGGCGGATTGGAGCGTGTCGTGGCTGGGGGTGCCAGACCGACTGGAACGCCAGCTGGTGCCGAGCCGCTATCCACTGCACACGGTGCGGGCCGGGGGGCTGCAAGGCCGGGGCCCGCGCAAGCTGCTCAACCTGCTGCAACTGCTGCAAGCGGTTCGGTCAGTGCGGCGGTTGATCCGGCGCGAACGCATCGCAGCGGTTTTTACCAGCGGCGGCTACATCGCGGCGCCTGCAATCCTGGCGGCCCGCTGGGCCGGCGTGCCGGTGGTGCTGCATGAGAGCAACGCTGTGCCCGGCAAGGTGACTCGCCTGCTGGGCCGGCTCTGCAGCCAGGTGGCTGTGGGCCTGCCCCAGGCCGCTGCCCGCCTGCCCCGCTGCCGCCCCCTGGTGACAGGAACGCCGGTGCGGCAAGCCTTTCTGGAGCCCGCCCCCCTGCCCGAATGGGCTCCCAAAGGCTCCGGCCCCCTGCTGCTGGTTATGGGCGGCAGCCAGGGAGCCGTGGGTCTCAACCAGATGGTGCGCCCCCTGCTTGCCAAGCTCACGGCCGCTGGCGTGCGGGTAGTCCACCTCACCGGCAGCAACGACCCCGAGGCAGGCCAGCCCCTGCCAGCCGGGGTGGTGGAGCTTCCCTTCAGCGACGAGATCCCGGGCCTTCTGCAGCACGCCGCCCTGGCGATCAGCCGCAGCGGCGCCGGCGCCCTCAGCGAGCTGGCGGTGTGCGGCACCCCGGCGGTGCTGGTGCCCTACCCCGCCGCCGCCGACCACCACCAAGACGTCAACGCCGCCGCCGCGGCCGAACTTGGGGCGGCCGTGATCGTGTGGCAGCACGGCCCCGCTGAGCCGGCCCTCGAGCGCTGCCTCTGGCGACTGCTGGGCCCGCGCCTGCGGGGTGCACCAGCTGCTTGTGATCCCTTAAAGCAAATGTCTACAGCCATGGGCGAGCTGGCGGTGCGCGATGCCGATCAGCGAGTGGCGGCGATGCTCAGCACGCCCAAGGGTTGATCAAATCCAAACCCAAGTCGGCAAAGTCAGCCAAATCCCGAGTAGCGAGCTGAGCGCCATGGGCCAGGACAGTGGCGGCAATCACCGCATCCGCCGTGGCCATGGGCCGCGCCAACCGTTCACGAGCGCTCAACAGATGGGCGTACCAATGGGCCGCTTCACTGCTGAAGGGCCAAACCCTGCCTGCAAAGATTTCGGCCACCAGTTCATCCCAGCACTGCTGAAGGCTCTGCTTGCGCCGCCCATCCGGAAGCCGGGCGATGCCATGCAGGATCTCCGCTTCATTCATGGCCGTGATCGCCACTCGTGCCGGATCCAATCCATCCACCCAAGCCAGCACCTGGGGATTGGGCTGGGGACGCATCAACTCGGAGATCACGTTGGTGTCGAGCACGATCACTCCAGCCCCTCCCCAAACTCCGCCGGCCTGGGCTGGGAGCGACGAGCGGGGAGCTCAAGCTCAACGCCACCCAGCGAGGCGAAATGGGCATGGATCCGCTGGCCCAGGCCAGGGCCATCAGGCTTGAGGGCTCCCCAAGACAGGGCCTCTCGCAGAATCGTGCGCACTTCTTCCTCCATCGAGCGACCGTGGCGCGCTGCCTGGAGACGCAACTGCGCCTTGGTGGCCTCATCAAGGTTGCGCACCGTCAGCGTCGCCATCAAAAATGCATGCAATGCAAGCAACGCTAGCGCCCTAATTCCTGCCGCAAGGCCCGCAGGATGCGGCGATTGTTGCGGTGGCTCTGATAGCCAATCCGCAGCCAGTTTTCCCCCAGCCCCTCGAAAGAGCGGCAATCGCGCAACAGGATGTGATGGCGCCGCTCCAGGGCTTGGCGCAACGGCACTAGCGAATGCTCAGCGCGGATCAGCAGGAAGTTGGCGACTGAAGGCAGGGTTGTGATGCCAGGCAGCTGGGCCAGCTGACGCTGCAGCCAGGCACCCTCGCGGCCGGTCCAGCGCTGCACCCTGCCGCACCAGCGCCGGTAGGCCGCTGGATCAGCCAGCAGCCGCTCCCCCACGGCGGCAGCCAGGCCATTCACCGGCCAGGGATCTCGCCAGGAAGCCCACTGAGCCAGGCGCTCGGGGTGGCCAAGGGCATAGCCAAGGCGCAGGCCCGCTATGCCATAAAGCTTGGTGAGGCTGCGGATCACCACCAGGTTTGGGTGCATAGGCAGCAGCGGGATCAGGCTCTGGGCCTCGCCACCCGGCACCAGAGACAGGAAAGCCTCATCGGCGATCACCAGGGCAAAGCGCTGCAGCAGGGGCTCCAGGGATACGCGAGTCCAGAGCGCTCCAGTGGGGTTGTGGGGATTGGTGAGCCAAAGCACCTCGCCCGCCGGAGGTGCCGGATAGGCCTGAGCGGCACCAACTGCCGCAGACCCATCCACCTGCATCGGCAGCGGCTGGGGCCGCCAAGCCCCATCCCAGCAGGCCAGGGCCCGCGGATAATCGGCAAAGCCTGGCTGGGCCAACACACTCAGCCCTGCCGCCGCCGCATCCCGGGCCGCCCAGGTGAACAGCTCAGCCGCGCCGTTCCCCGGCAACAGCCAATCGGGCTCCAGGCCATGCAGCCGGGCCAGCCCACGGCGCAAACCTGCATAGGCGCGGTCGGGATAGGCCCGTAGCGGCGCGGTCAACCCGGCCCACATCAAGGAGCGGCGCACAAACCAAGGCGGCCCAAAAGGGACCAGAGAGGCGCTGGCATCAAGCAACTGGGAGGGCCGGCAACCGAGCCGCGCGGCGGTGGCGGCCTGGTTGCCGCCATGGCGCTGAAGCGACCCCATCGGCATCAAGGCAATTTAAGTGGCAGCGCCGTCACAATCGTGTTCTTCGCACCGGCTCCGTGTCCAGCCCCAGGCTGCAACCGCTGATCAGCGCCATTGGCCAGGTGCTGCTGGGCAAGGAGCAGGCGGTGAGGCTGGCCCTGGCCTGCCTGCTAGCCCGCGGCCATCTGCTGATCGAAGACCTGCCCGGCATGGGCAAAACCACCCTGGCCGAAGCCCTCGCCCGCGCCTTCGGCCTCGAGTTCAAGCGGGTGAGCTTCACCAGCGACCTCCTGCCAGCCGATCTCACGGGCATCAACGTCTTCGATGCCGGCAGCGCCCGTTTCCACTTCCAGCCCGGCCCCCTATTCAGCCAGGTGCTGCTGGCCGATGAGATCAACCGGGCCAGCCCCCGCACCCAGAGCGCCCTGCTGGAGGCGATGGCGGCCGGCCGGGCGAGCGTCGATGGGGTGAGCCACCCGCTGCCCGAGCCCTTCCTGGTGATCGCCACCCAGAACGGTCTCGACCAGGTGGGCACCGCCCCCCTACCGGAATCCCAGCTGGATCGCTTCTTGATGCGGCTGAGCCTGGGGTATCCGGATCGACGGGCCGAGCGTGATCTGCTCAGCGGCCAGGCGCTGCCGCCAGCCAGCCTGGAGCCCCTGCTAGATGGCGCCGGCCTACTGGAGCTGCAGCGGCGAGCCGCCGCCCAGCACTGCTCCAGCGCCCTGCTCGACTACGTACTCGACCTGGCCGCTTTCAGCCGGCGAGCAGACCAAGCCGGCACCGGGCTGTCACCGCGGGCCTGCCAGGGGCTGGTGGCCGCCGCCCGGGCCTGGTCGCTGCTGGAGGGGCGGGACCACGTCACCCCCGCCGACGTGCAGGCGGTGCTGCCAGCTGTGGCTGAGCACAGGCTGGCTGGCGATGCCGCAACGCTGCTGGCGGGGGTGGATGGACTTCGCTAGGGCCCGGCAACTGATCAAACCGCACCGAGGCGAGGAGCTAAGGCTGGGGCTGCGCAGCCTCTACATCCTGCCGACCCGCTTCGGCCTGCTCTGGCTGGCGGGCGGGGGCCTGCTGCTGCTCGTGGCGATCCAAAGCCAGCGCAATGGACCGCTGCTGCTGAGCTTCTTGATGCTGGGGCTGTGGCTGCTGGCCCTGCACCTCACCCAGTTCAACCTGCAAGGCCTCGAACTTGAAACTCTGGCCCCCAGCGGGGGCTTCGCGGGCGAAATGGTGGCCTATCCGCTGCTCTGCCGCAGCCGCTGCCAGCGCGATGGGATCCAGCTGGGGCTGGCCGGCAGCGCGGCAACACCCCAGCCCCTGGCGGCTGGTGAATCGGTGCTCTCGGTGCCTTGGCGCGCGGGGCGGCGGGGGTTGCAAACCCCGGGGCGACTGCGGCTGCAAACCACCGCTCCCCTCGGACTTTTTGTGTGCTGGACGCTGTGGGAACCGCCACGGCCCCAGCCCATCTATCCAGCCCGGCGGCCGGGGCCGGTGGCCGAAACCCCCTGGCCCGCCAGCAGCGACACCGCCGCCACCGCCGCTAGCAAGTTCGCCGCAGGCAGCGACGACTGGGACGACCTGCGCCCCCACCGCCCCCAGGACGGCCTAGCCCGACTGGCCTGGAAATCCCTTGCCCAGGGCCGGGGCCGCCAAACCAAAACCTTCGCCGATGCCACCCCTGCGGTGGGGCTGCTGACGCCAGCGCCGGGCCTGCAGCCGGAGCGAACCCTGGAGCACCTCAGCGCCGAAATCTGGCGCCGTAGCCAGGCGGGCGAGGCCTACGGCCTGGCACTGGGCGGCATCCAAGTGGCCCCCAACACTGGCCCCGAACACCGTGACCGCTGCCTACTGGCCCTGGCCCTGGCACCTGGCGCAGCGCCATGAGTGGTAGCGCCCGCTGGCTGCAGATCCTGGGGCTAGGGGCCCTGGCGGCGGGTTTGGCGGGGCTGGATTTCAGCGCACCGCTGAGCTGGCTTTCGGCGGGGCTGCTAGTGCTGGCTGGCCTGAAGCTGGCCGAGGCCCGCAGCCTGCCGGAGCGGCGACTGGTGAGCCTGCTCACCTTGATTGGCGGCGGTGTGCAGGGTGCCCAGCAAGGGGAGTTGCTGCCCAGCCTGCTGCAGCTGCTGGCCACAGCGCTTGGCCTGGCTGGGCTGCTAGCCCTGGAGGTGGGGAGCGGGCTGAGCTGGTGCGCTGTATTGCGACGCAGCCTGGCGGTGCTGCTGGCGGCCCTGCCGGTAGCCCTGGTGCTTTTTCTACTGGTGCCGCGAATCGAGCCGATTTGGCAAACACCAAACCTGCGGGGTGCTGACGCCAGCGCCGTAACCGGCTTGAACAGCGAACTCGATCCAGGCAGCATCTCAAACCTCGCCGACAACACGGGCCCGGCAGCGCGGGTGAGCTTCAGCAGCGGCCAGCTGCCCGAGCCGGCCGAGCGCTACTGGCGGGTGATCGTGCACGAGCAGTTCGACGGGCAGCGCTGGAAGCAGCGCGAGCTGCCAAGCAACCGCCTAGCCACCCCAGCCGGAGCGGCTAGCAACCCAGAGAGCAAGGCCAGCAGCCAGGTGTGGCTGGTGGAACCCAGCCCGGTGAACGCCTTGCCCTGGGATGGCAGCGGCCGGGCCAACCCCAACCAGTTGCGGGTGAATCGCAACGGTGAACTGCAGCCCCTCCAAGCCAACCAGGAGCGCCGGGCCTATTTGGTGAGGGCCACGGGCAGCCCCCAGCCGTGGCAGCAACGGCAGCCGAGCCCGGCCGATCTGGAACTACCCGCCGGCAGCAATCCCCAGCTGGAGGCGCTTGGGGCCAGCTGGCGTGATCTGGCAACGCCCGAGCAACGGCTGGCCGCTGCCAAGCAATGGTTTACGCAGCAGGATTTCCGCTACAGCAGTACTCCTGGTACCCAGCGGGGCCTGGATGTATTCCTGTTTAAAAGGCGGGAAGGCTTCTGCGGCCACTACGCCAGCGCCTTCACGGCCCTGATGCGTGCCGCGGGGGTGCCGGCCCGGGTGGTGAGCGGCTATCTGGGTGGCACCTGGGTGCGGCCGCTCCGCG